>NZ_JBYSXG010000036.1:0-51097 GCF_058782005.1 Sphingomonas sp. FW306-1B-B10E | reverse complement strand
GGGGGGGGGGCAGGTGTCTCATCGAGACCGGCGCCTGCGTGGACAGGCCCCACCCAACCCCTCCCCTGAGGGGGAGGGGCTAGTGATAACTTACGCCTCGTCGGCCAGCTTCTTGGCCTTGGCGATTGCGTCGTCGATGCCGCCGACCATGTAGAAGGCTGCCTCGGGCAGGTGATCGTATTCGCCGTTCACCACTGCCTTGAACGACTTGATCGTGTCCTCGATCTGCACGAACGCGCCGGGGATGCCGGTGAACACTTCGGCGACGTGGAACGGCTGGCTGAGGAAGCGCTGGATCTTGCGCGCGCGGCTGACGGTCAGCTTATCCTCTTCCGAAAGCTCGTCCATGCCGAGGATCGCGATGATGTCCTGCAGCGACTTGTACTTCTGCAGGATCGCCTGGACGGCACGGGCGGTCTCGTAATGGTCCTGGCCGACGACGCGCGGCTCGAGCACGCGGCTGGTCGAGTCGAGCGGATCCACCGCCGGGTAGATACCCAGCTCCGAGATCGCACGGTTGAGCACCGTGGTCGCGTCCAAGTGGGCGAACGAGGTTGCCGGCGCCGGGTCGGTAAGGTCGTCGGCGGGGACGTACACGGCCTGGACCGAAGTGATCGAGCCCTTGTTGGTCGAGGTGATGCGCTCCTGCAGCGCGCCCATGTCGGTCGACAGGGTCGGCTGATAGCCCACGGCCGACGGGATGCGGCCGAGCAGTGCCGACACTTCGGCGCCCGCCTGGGTGAAGCGGAAGATGTTGTCGACGAAGAACAGCACGTCCTGGCCTTCGACGTCGCGGAAATATTCGGCGATGGTCAGGCCCGACAGCGCGACGCGGGCGCGCGCGCCCGGCGGTTCGTTCATCTGGCCATAGACCAGCGCGACCTTCGAACCCTCGCTGATGGCGTTGCCCTCGGCATCCTTGGCGATCACGTTCGCGTCGAGGAACTCGTGATAGAGGTCGTTGCCCTCACGGGTACGCTCGCCGACGCCGGCGAACACCGACGTGCCGCCATGGCCCTTGGCGATGTTGTTGATCAGCTCCTGGATGAGCACGGTCTTGCCCACGCCGGCGCCGCCGAACAGGCCGATCTTGCCGCCCTTCGCATAGGGGGCGAGCAGGTCGATGACCTTGATGCCGGTGACGAGGATCGCGCTTTCGGTCGACTGGTCGACGAACTCGGGGGCCTTGGCGTGGATCGGCGAACGCAGGTCGGTCGCGACCGGGCCGCGCTCATCGATCGGGTCGCCGACGACGTTGAGGATGCGGCCGAGCGTCGCGGGGCCGACCGGAACCTGGATCTGGTTGCCGGTGTCGGTGACGGTCTGGCCGCGGGTCAGGCCCTCGGTCGCGTCCATCGCGATCGTGCGGACGGTGTTCTCGCCGAGATGCTGGGCAACCTCGAGGACGAGGCGGTTGCCGTTATTGTCGGTCTCGAGCGCCGAGAGAATGGCGGGCAGCACGCCGCCATCGAACGACACGTCGACGACGGCGCCGATGACCTGCGAGATGCGGCCGACATTGTTGGTGGTCGCCTGCGGGGCGAGAGTGTCTGCGGCGGTTGCCATTATTTCTATCCTTGGCGGTCTAGCTGTTGGCGGGGGCACTAGCCCCGGGGCGGGAAAAAGTCACGATAATGCGCTGGATGCCGGCACCGAGCTCGGGGGCGGGCTCGCGCGCCACGCGGAAGGTCGCGCCGTTGGCGGTGCCGACCGCGTCCTTGCCGGCGTTGAGCGCGGCGGCGACCTCGCGCGCACCGGCCATGCCGAGCACGCGGAAGCTGTTGACGATCATTTCACCGAGCGACTTGGCCGCGCGCGCACCCTGGTCGGGCTGCGGAAGATCGAGCCGGTAGCGAAGCTCGTCGAGCTGGGTCGCGCTGCCGGTCACCGTGATGTACGCGGTGTTCGGCTTGTCGGTCGGCTTGAAGTCGAGCGCAGTCGGGATCGCCTCGGCCTGGTAGCGGCCGGCCTTGGCCGAATAGGCGCCGAGCCGCGCGCCGGTGCGGTTGAGCACGTCGATCGCATTGGCGGGGTCGCGCCAGAATTCGCTCCAGCCCTTCTCGAACACGACCGGCACTGCCGATGCCGATGCCGTCGAGGTCGGCGAGGCGCTGGGCGCGGCCTTGGGCGCATCGGCCGCGGGCTTGCACGCGCCGAGCACCGCGACCGCGGTCAGCAAAAGGGGCAGCGCCCGCCGCATCAGAGTGCTTCGGCGCCCGAGATGATTTCGACCAGCTCGGTGGTGATCGCCGCCTGGCGGGCACGGTTGTACTGGATCGACAGCCGCTTGATAAGATCGCCCGCGTTGCGCGTGGCGTTGTCCATCGCGGTCATCTTGCTGCCCTGCTCGGACGCGGCATTCTCGCGCATCGCGCGGAACAGCTGAATCGCGACGTTGCGCGGCAGCAGGTCGGCGAGGATGGCTTCCTCGTCGGGCTCGTAGATGACGGCGGCGGGCGCCGCCTGGCTGGTCGGCGTGCCTTCGGGAACCGCGCTCGGCGCGACCGGGATGATCTGCTGCTCGGTCGGTTCCTGGGTGAGGACCGACTTGAAGTGCGAGTAGAACAGGTGCGCGACGTCGAACTCGCCCGCTTCGTAGCGCGCGACCAGATCCTCGGCATAGCCGCGGGCATCGTCGAAGCGCAGCTTGCCGAGATCGCCCGGCTCGATCGAGTGGAGGAAGTCCTTGGGGAATAGCCGGTTGAGCACCGCGCGGCCCTTGCGACCGATCGTGTAGAACTTGACCGTCTTGCCCTCGGCCTGCAGCTCCTGCGCGCGCCGGCGGGCAAGACGGGCGATGTTGGTGTTGAACGCGCCGGCGAGGCCCTTGTCCGAGGTCGCGACGACGAACAGATGAACCTGGTCCTTGCCCGTGCCGGCAAGCAGCTTGGGCGAGCTCTCGCTCACCGTCACCTTCGAGGCGAGGCTCGCGACGACGCTCTCGAGCCGCTGGGCATAGGGACGCCCGGCCTCCGCCGCTTCCTGCGCGCGGCGCAGCTTCGCGGCGGCGACCATCTTCATCGCCTTGGTGATCTTCTGGGTCGACTTGACCGAGTTGATCCGGACTTTGAGTGCCTTGAGAGAGGCCATTGCGTTCCTACAATTCCGTTCGGGCTGAGCTTGTCGAAGCCCCGTTCTTTCTTCTCTTCCGGGGAAGAAGAAGTGCAGCCCTTCGACAAGCTCAGGGCGGACGGGGTGGGGTCAGTCCGTAGTTTCTTACGCGAACGTCTTGCCGAACTCGGTCAGCGCGGCCTTGAGCTGGTCGCGGACATCGTCCTTGAGGTCCTTGCTGTCGCGGATCGCGGTCAGCACGCCGGCATGCTTGCTGCGCATCTCGGCGAGCATCGCCGCCTCGTAGCGCACCACGTCCTGCGCGGCGATGCCGTCGAGGAAGCCCTGCGTACCGGCGAAAATCGACACGGTTTGCTCTTCGAACGGCAGCGGCGAGAACTGCGCCTGCTTGAGCAATTCGGTCAGACGCGAACCGCGGTTGAGCAGCTTCTGGGTCGAGGCGTCGAGGTCCGAGCCGAACTGCGCGAACGCCGCCATCTCGCGATACTGGGCGAGCTCGAGCTTGATCGAGCCGGCCACCTTCTTCATCGCCTTGGTCTGCGCGGCCGAGCCGACGCGGCTCACCGACAGGCCGACGTTGATCGCCGGGCGGATGCCCGCGAAGAACAGGTCGGTCTCAAGGAAGATCTGGCCATCGGTGATCGAGATCACGTTGGTCGGAATGTAGGCCGACACGTCGCCTGCCTGGGTCTCGATGATCGGCAGTGCGGTCAGCGAGCCGCCGCCATTGGCGTCCGACATCTTCGCCGCGCGCTCAAGGAGACGCGAGTGGAGATAGAACACGTCACCCGGATAGGCTTCGCGGCCCGGCGGACGGCGCAGCAGCAGCGACATCTGGCGATAGGCGACCGCCTGCTTCGAAAGATCGTCGAACACGATCAGCGCGTGCATGCCGTTATCGCGGAAATACTCGCCCATCGCGGTGCCGGTATAGGGCGCAAGGAACTGCATCGGCGCCGGATCCGACGCGGTCGCGGCGACGACGATGGAATATTCCATCGCGCCATTCTCTTCGAGCGTCTTGACGAGCTGCGCGACGGTCGAGCGCTTCTGACCGACTGCGACATAGACGCAGTAGAGCTTCTTCGACTCGTCGTTGCCGGCGTTGACGCCCTTCTGATTGATGAAGGCGTCGATCGCGACGGCCGACTTGCCGGTCTGGCGATCGCCGATGATCAGCTCGCGCTGGCCGCGGCCGACGGGGACGAGCGCGTCGATCGCCTTGAGGCCGGTCTGCATCGGCTCGCTGACCGACTGGCGCGGAATGATGCCCGGGGCCTTGACCTCGACGCGGCTGCGCTGGTCGGCGACGATCGGGCCCTTGCCGTCGATCGGATTGCCGAGACCGTCGACGACGCGGCCGAGCAGGCCCTTCCCAACGGGGACGTCGACGATCGTGCCGGTGCGCTTGACGGTGTCGCCCTCGCGGATCTCGGCGTCCGAGCCGAAGATCACGACGCCGACATTGTCGGCCTCGAGGTTGAGCGCCATGCCCTGCACACCGTTGGCGAACTCGACCATCTCGCCGGCCTGGACATTGTCCAGCCCGTGGATGCGCGCGATGCCGTCGCCGACCGACAGCACCTGGCCGGTCTCGGAAACCTCGGCGTCGGTGCCGAAGCTGGCGATCTGGTCCTTGATGACCTTGGAGATTTCTGCGGCGCGGATATCCATTGTCTTAGCCTTCAGCCTTTCATCGCGTGCGCGAGGGAGTTCAGACGGGTCTTGATCGACGAATCGATCATCTGGCTGCCGATCTTCACGACCAGCCCGCCAAGGAGCGAGGGATCGACCGAGAGGTCGACATTGACGTCGCGGCCGAGCCGGGTGCGCAGCTGCTGCTTGAGCGCGCTCACCTGGTCGTCGTCGAGCGGATGCGCCGAGGTCACTTCCGCGGTGGTCTCGCCGCGATGCGCGGCGGCGAGCTGGCGGAACGCGCGGATGATCGCAGGCAGCTGGCCGAGCCGGCGGTTCTGCGCGAGCACGCCGAGGAAATTGGTGGTGGTCGCGTCGAGCCCGAGCGTGCCGGCGGTCGCCGCCACGGCCTTGGCGGCAGGGCCGCGGGCGATCAGCGGGCTGGTGGTCAGCGCCTTGAAATCAGCCGATTCGTCGAGTGCCTGGCGTACCGTGGCGAGGCTGGCCTCGACTTGGGTCAGGGTCTTCGAATCGCGCGCAAGCTCGAACAGGGCGGTTGCATAGCGTCCGCTGAGACTGGCCTGGATACCGCCGGAATTCTCCACGCGTGTCGGTTCCTCTTGGAGGGTTCGGAATTCGCCCCATGCAAATAAAGGGGCACGCCGGACGGGCGCCCCGATGGGTCGCGGCGCGGTTAGCATCGGTGTCACGGGGATGCAACCCGACTCCTCTGGACAAGCGCCCGCGAAGGTGATGCTCTTCGTGCGGGGAAAGGAAGACAGGGGGGAATCATGAATCGCAGGACGTTGCTCATGGCGTCGGTGCTGGCCTGCGCCGGCGCCGCGCAGGCCGAAGTGCTGGAGATCACCGGTGAGTTTCCGGCGAACAATCGCGAGGCGAGCTTTCTCGAATCGGTCTCGGTCGATCGCTTCGGCGGAAATGATGGCGCCGCGCTGCAGATCGCGATCGAGCGCGCGCTCGGCGGCAGCCAGTTCGAGCTGCTCGCCGGGCGCACCGGCCGCGACACCGCCCAGGGCTCGATCTCGGGCAGCGTCTCTTCGGGCGTCGACGAAAGCAGCTTCACCAAGAAGGAGAAGCAATGCGTCTCCAAGGACGACAAGGGCAAGTGCACCAAGGAGGAGCAGGTCGAGATTCGCTGCAAGCGCCGGATCATCGACGTCAAGGCCGACATCCGCATCGTCCGCAACACCGACGGCCGCATCCTCTATTCCGAGGCCAAGCCGTTCCGTGAAGAAGTGAGCTGGTGCCCTGGCGGCAGTGCCGGCCGGACGGTGGAAGACGTGATCGAAGGCGCGATCCGCGACATCGCCGGATCGGTGCGGGCAGACATCGTGCCGCATGTCGATACCTACAAGGTTCGCGTACGCGAGGGGACCAAGGGACTCTCGAAGGAATCGGCGAGCAAGTTCAAGGAACTGGTCAAATTGACCAAGCGCGATCCGCAGGGCGCGTGCCGGGGCTGGGACGCGATGCAGGCCGAGGCGCCGGGCTATGCCTCGCTGCTGTTCAACCGCGGCCTATGCGCCGAGCAGGGCGGAGACTATGAGAAGGCGCTCGGCCTGTATCAGGACGCTGCCAATGCGGGGGCATCTGAGGGCCGCGAGGGCTTCGAACGCGCGACACGGCTCGTCGCGGGGCGTGCGGATGCGCAGGAACGGGCGAGGCGAAAGCAAACTCGCACTGCGAACTGACCCAGTGCAATCCTCCCCCAGAGGGGGAGGGGGCCCGCGAAGCGGGGAGGGTAGTCGCCGCAAGCTGCGTCGCTTGGGGCGCACTACCCCTCCGTCAGCCTTCGGCTGCCACCCCCCCCTCCGGGGGAGGATTTTTCACGCCGGAAACCGGCTCGCAAACGAAAAGGGCGGTGGCACCCGATCGTGCCGCCGCCCTTGATCGCACAGCTTTAGGCTGCCTTACCGCCCGCGGCCACCCGAACCCGCCGGCCGTGCCGGACGGGCGTGGAACTTGCCCTTGGGGCGGGCATAGTTGCGCGGCTTTTCGCCGCGCGCCTCGCCCTGCGGCGCGTCGAAGCGGCGCGGACGGGCCTCGCCGTTCGCATCGGCCCGCGGCGCGCCGTCGCGGCGCTGCTGGTCGCCGCGGGGACGGTCGTCGCGGCGTTGGCCCTGACCTTGCCCGTGACGCTGGCCGCCGCCGGAGCGCCCGCCATGCTGCATCGCGCGGCCATTGCGGCCGTTCTGCTCGTCGCGGCTCATCGGCGTCGGCTGGCGAGTCGACTTGATCTTGGCGGCTTCGTTGACGAAGTCGGCCGGCAGCGGCTGGACGGTGAGCTTCTGGCGCGTCAGCCGCTCGATGTCCTTGAGATACGGCCGCTCGTCATCGGCGCAATAGCTGATCGCGAGCCCGGTGGCGCCGGCACGCGCGGTGCGGCCGATGCGGTGGACATATTGATCGGGTACGTTGGGCAGCTCGAAATTGAAGACGTGGCTGACCCCCGAGACGTCGATGCCGCGCGCCGCGATGTCGGTCGCGACGAGGATCTTGACCTTGCCGCTGCGGAATTCGCCGAGCGCGCGCTCGCGCTGCGGCTGGCTCTTGTTGCCGTGGATCGCGTTGGCGGCGATGCCATTGCCCGCGAGCAGGCGGACGACGCGGTCGGCACCGTGCTTGGTGCGGGTGAACACCAGGGCGCGGTCAATGCTCTCGTCGCGCAGCGCCAGCGTCAGCAGCGCCTGCTTCTCGGCCTGCGCGACGTGAGTCACATGCTGCTCGACGCGCTCGGCGGTGGTCGCCTCTGGCGTGACCTTCACTTCGACCGGCTCCTTGATGAACTGGCCGGCGAGGTCGCGGATCGTCTTGGGCATCGTCGCCGAGAAGAACAGGGTCTGACGCTTGGCCGGCAGATCGCGGACGATCCGCTTCAAGGCGTGGATGAAGCCCAGGTCCATCATCTGGTCGGCTTCGTCGAGCACGAGGATCTCGATGCCGAGCAGGATGGCGAAATGCTGGTCCATCAGGTCGACGAGGCGGCCGGGGGTGGCGACGACGATGTCGACGCCGCGGGCGAGGTCGGTCTTGTTCTTGTGAATCGACGTGCCGCCGAAGATCGTCGCGACCGAAAGCGGCGTACCCTTGGCATAATGCCGCGCCTGGTCGGCGATCTGGCTGGCGAGCTCGCGGGTCGGCGCGAGGACGAGCATGCGGCAGCCGCGCGGCTGGGCGCGCTTGCCCGATGCGACCAGCCGGTCGATCGAGGGGAGCATGAAAGCGGCGGTCTTGCCGGTGCCGGTCTGGGCGATGCCGAGCAGGTCGCGGCCTTCGAGCAGCGACGGGATCGACTTGGCCTGGATCGGCGTCGCTTCGCTATAGCCCTTGGCGGCAAGCGCGGCGAGAACGGTCTTCGAGAGACCGAGTTCGGAAAATTGCATGGGTAACCTTATGGATACGGCCGGCGCGCGCACGCGGAATCGGCGCGCGAAGGCGGGGTCAAAAAATGACGACCCGCGTGACTAGGGAAGCCGGAAAGCACGACCGAGACAGAGCCTGGGCACATCCGAAGAGAAAGCCCGATCACGCTGCATGATGCCTCGATGCGGCGTCATGTGGCAGCAAGGCTGACCAAAGTCAAGGTGCGGCACCCTTTTCGCGCTTCGCGGCGTTGCGCAGCCATGGCCGTCACCGATATCGCGACCCGTACCTACAATCACGGATGGCGCCTCGATCCGATCGTCCGCAGCCTGCTCGACACCGATTTCTACAAATTGCTGATGCTGCAGATGATCCGCCACCTCTATCCGGAGGTGCGCGCGACCTTCCAATTGATCAACCGTACCCGCTCGGTGCGGCTCGCCGACGATATCGATGAGGGGGAGCTACGCGCCCAGCTCGATCATGCCCGCGGCCTGCGCTTCGCCAAGAAGGAGCTGATCTGGCTTGCCGGCAACAGCTTCTACGGCCAGCGGCGGATGTTCGCGCCCGATTTCCTCGCCTGGCTCGCCGATTTCCGCTTGCCCGAATACGAGCTGCGCGCGGTCGACGGGCAGTATGAGCTGCGCTTCGAGGGGCCGTGGACGCACACGACGATGTGGGAGATCCCTGCGCTCGCGATCGTCAATGAGCTGCGCGCGCGCTCGGCGATGCGTGGGCGCGGCCGCTTCGCGCTCGACGTGCTCTATGCCCGCGCCAAGGCCAAGCTGTGGGAAAAGGTCGAGCGGCTCCAGGAACTGCCCGAGCTGGTGCTGTCGGACTTCGGCACGCGGCGGCGGCACGGCTTCCTGTGGCAGCGCTGGTGCGTCGAGGCGCTCAAGGAAGGGCTGGGCGACCGCTTCATCGGCACCTCGAACGTGCTGCTCGCGATGGACAACGACCTCGAGGCGATCGGCACCAATGCCCACGAGCTGCCGATGGTCGCCGCCGCGCTCGCCCCGGACGACGTCGCGCTGCGCCAGGCGCCGTACCGGGTGCTCGAGCAATGGCAGGCGCATTATGGCGGCAATCTGCTGATCGCCTTGCCCGACGCGTTCGGCACCGCTGCCTTCCTGCGCGACGCGCCCGATTGGGTGGCGGACTGGACCGGCTTCCGCCCCGACAGCGCCCCGCCGATCGAGGCGGGCGAGGCGATCATCGCCTGGTGGCGCGCGCACGGGCGCGATCCCAAGACCAAGCTGCTGATCTTCTCCGACGGCATGGACGTGGATTCGATCGAGCGGGTCTATCGTCATTTCCAGGGCCGCGTCCGCCTGAGTTTCGGCTGGGGCACCAACCTCACCAACGATTTTCGCGACTGCGACCCCGAGGGCGCGCCGGGGCTCGAGCCGATCTCGCTGGTCGCCAAGGTGATCGAGGCGGATGGCCGCCCTGCGGTCAAACTGTCAGACAACCCCGCCAAGGCGACCGGCGATCCCGCCGAGGTGGCGCGCTACCTGCGCCTATTCGGGGAGGAAGGGCGAATGCGCCGGGACGTTGCGGTTTAAAGTCGGTTACCGCGACGCTCACAAACTGCCACAAGGATTTCTTAACCAATCGCGCCCTAGCCCAAGTACCGGTTTTTAATGAGGGATTGGGCTGTGCTCGTCGCGCGTCTGGAAGTGCTTGGCGAAGTCGATCCGCGCGGGGCGATCCGCTTTCACGTCGCGAGCGAGAGCACCTTGCGCGGGGCCGACGGCCGGCCGATCGAGGTGCTCGTGGACAATTTCTCGCGCACCGGCTTCCTGTTCGTCTCGGAAGAAGAGTTTGCTCCCGGCACGCTGATCGCGATCGGACTGTCGGGTGCGGGATCGCGCGAGGCGCAGGTCGTGTGGCGCGAGGAGCGCCGCCATGGCTGCGAATTCCTCGTGCCGCTGCCCCAGTCGAAGATGGCGCGTGCCTTTGAAGGTCAGGCGCCGGTGCTCGCCAATCTCGAGGCCGAGCTGCGCAAGCGACTGCCTTTGGCGCAGCCGGCCCCCGTCGCACCGCTGCGCCCGAAGCCCGAGACCGCGCCGGCGCGCGCGGCGCGCAAGCAGAAGCTGGTCGACGCGATCCGCCAATTTCTGGACAATTAGTCCGCACGCGTCGTCAGCAGGAATTCTATGGTGGCCTTCTCGCTTATCGGTGCGGCCACAGGCTGCGCCTTGCCGCTTGCCCCCTTTGTTCCCGAGGATGCCGTGGCCGCGGTGACCGCGACGGTGACCCGCGTTCGCGGCATGCAGACGGCACCGGTCTATTCGATTCGTCGCACCGCTATCGTGTGGCAGGAGACGATGACGCCGCTGCCCGATCAAGCGGAGGTCGCCATGACCGATTTCGTCTTCGGAACTTGTGGATCGCAGAGCCCCTGGCTTCGCGCGGGCGACAAGATCGTGCTATATTACGTGCCGGATCGCGGTAGGCTGATACCGAGCGCCTGGAAGAAGCTGTAGCGCGCCTATTTGAGCGCAATCCGCGGGATGTGGCTGTGCGCGGTCAGGCCTATACCCACTGCATGAGCAACCAGCAGACCATCAGCGACGACACCGCCTGGGCGGCGTTCGACGCGCGCGACCGCGCTTATGACGGGCGCTTCATCGTGGCGGTGACGACCACGCAAATCTATTGCAAGCCGACCTGCCCGGCGCGGCGCCCCAAGCGCGAGCATGTGCGCTTCTATCCGGATGCGGATGCTGCGCGCGCCGCGGGATTCCGGGCATGCCTGCGCTGCAAGCCCGACGAGGTCGGGCGCGACCGCATTGCCGTGGCCGAGGCCGTCGCGCTGATCGAGGCTGCAGACGAGCCGTTGGCGCTGGAAGTGCTGGCGACGAAGGTCGGCTATGCCCCGCACCATTTCCAGCGGTTGTTCAAGCGTGCGACCGGGGTGACCCCCGCGACCTATGCCCGGGGTTTGCGCGCGCGCCGCGCCGCCGCCGCGCTGACCTCCGAGGACCGCGTGACGGACGCCATCTACGAGGCCGGCTATGCCGCGCCGAGCCGCTTCTACGAAACCGCCAATGCGCGGCTCGGCATGACGCCGAGCGCATGGAAGCGCGGCGGCGCCGGCGTGACGATCCGCTGGACGGTCGCCGAGACCAGCCTGGGGCCGCTGCTGATCGCGGCGACCGACAAGGGATTGTGCCGCGTCGCCTTCGACGAGGACCAGTTCGCGCTTGCACGGCGCTTTCCCGCGGCCGAGATCGCTTCCGGCGGCGGCGCGCTGGCGGCGCTTGCCGCGCGGGTTGTCCGGGAGGTCGAGGTGCCCGGGCGCGATCTCGATCTGCCGATCGACGTTCAGGGCACCGCGTTCCAAGAAGCCGTGTGGGAAGCGCTGCGCGCGATCCCGCCGGGCGAGACGCGCAGCTATGCGCAACTCGCCGCCGCGGCCGGCAATCCAAAGGCAGTGCGCGCGGTCGGGACGGCCTGCGGTGCCAATCATGTCGCAGTGCTGATCCCGTGCCACCGCGCCCAGCGCGCCGACGGCAGCATGGGCGGCTATGCCTATGGGCTGGATCGCAAGCGCGTGCTGCGCAAGCGTGAGGGCGTAAGCGAATGAGCTATGTGATCTCCGGGCTCGACCCGGCGCCGTTCCGGCGTCTCTACGGCCTGCCCGACGAAATCCTTGCCGCCGAGCAGGTGGTGCGCGTGACCGCGGACAGCCGCCCCGGCTTTCCCTGCCGCGTGACGCTAACCGATGCCGAGCCGGGCGAGACGCTGTTGCTCCTCAACTACGAGCATCTGCCCGATGCCAGTCCCTATCGATCGCGCCACGCGATCTACGTGCGCGAAGGGGCCGAGACGCCAGCACTCTTCACTGACGAGGTACCGGAGCTGCTAACGACTCGGTTGCTGTCGGTCAGAGCGTTCGACCGTTACGCGATGATGACGAACGCGGACGTCGTCGACGGAAATGCGCTGGGTCCGATGATCGAGACGATGTTTGCCGATCCGGCTGTGGCATATTTGCATGTCCACAACGCGAAGCGCGGCTGCTTCGCTGCCCGGGTGGACCGCGTTGAGCGATCGGACTGACGGAGCTCTATTCGGCTGCCGGCGGTCCCGAAGCTGCGGCCCCGCAGCTGTAGACGAGCTTCTCATTGTACACCGGCGGCAACGCCGCGCGGAGCGCCTGCTGCTGGGTGGCGAGGTTCGCACGCGCCGCCTGGTCGGCCGAGCACGTCTTGAGCGGCACGCCGGTGCGCAGCTGCCGTGCCTTCGCCATCTGCGCCGACGACAGCAGATAGCGCGTGTTGATATAGGTGCGCGTTGCGGGATCATAGTCGAGCACCGAGACCGACTGCTCCTGCTCGGGGACGAGGATTCGCTGCCAGTGCGTGCCCGATTCGGCATATTGGGTGCGGCCGTTGATGCAGCCGTCGGCGCCCACGTCGAGGTCGACCTTGTCGATCGCGGTCACGGTGACGCGGCTGCGCTCGGGCACCAGCTTGCAGACCATCCGGCCGAGCGCAGCCTGGCTCGGCACCGCGGCGGTGCCGGCGCTGGTCTTGGGCACGGGCACGATCTTCGACGCGTCGAAATCGGGGCGGCTTAGAAACAGCGCCACCGCGCCGAGCATCAGCATGCCGCCGCCGACCGCGACCCAAATCGCCTCCCGGCGTCGATCGCGTGAGAGCAGCAACCCGGCGCCGCCCAGCGCCAGTGCGCCGAGCACGAGCAGTACCGCCGCGCCGGCCATGTAATTCTCGCGCGCGGCGATGTTGCGTGCGCGGGCCTGCGCGATCGCGTCCTCGCGTTCGCTGGCGCTTTTCGCGGCATCGGTGCGGGCCTGGGCTTCCGCGTCGAGCCGCGCCTTCTCGTCGGCGCTGCGCTCCTGCGCCATCTGCTCTTCGACGCTGGTGCACGGGATGTTGACCGTCGCGAAGGGCTGCCGCGCCGCCTGCAGGAATGCGGCCAGCTCGTTTCCGGCGATCGCGAAGGCAAAGGTCGAATCGCCTTCGTCGCCGCGCGTGATTGCCGAATTGACGCCGAGCACGCGCCCGCAGCGATCGAGCAGCGGGCCGCCCGAATTGCCGCGCGCGATGTTGGCGGTGTGGAGCAGCACGTTGATGCCCTGCAGCATCCGGTTGCCGGCAAAGCCGCCCTGCGAGCGCACCGGCGATTGCGGCGTGATGAAGTCCGCGGCCGAGCGCGCGGTGGCAAGATCGACATTGCCCGGATAGCCGAGCGCGATCAGCGATTCGCCGTCGCCCGGCGCGCCGGTGTACATCGTCAGCGGCGCGAGGCGGAGGCCGGTGAACTCGATCAGCGCGAGGTCCCGCTGCTGGTCGATCGCGATGAGCTTGCCCTGATAGGATTTATCGCCTTCGGACGGCACGATCCCGACCACGACATTGCCCGGATAGCGATCGGCGAGCTCTACGACATGCGCGTTGGTGACGACTCGGTTGGGCGCCACTGCGAAGCCGCTGCCATGGCCGAAGCCGACCACTTCGTCATCGACCACTGCGATCGTGACGATCCGCACGACGCCGCGCGCCGAGGCCGAAATGTCGTCGGCGCGGGCGGGCGCTGCCCAGGCCAGCGCCAGCAAGATCACCATCAGCACGCGCCGAGCCATTCGCCACCCAAATCTCGTTTGCTCGGAGCTTTCGGGCAAAAGCGGCTGGGGTTCAAGCGCTCCCGCTAGCCTCGGGCGTCAGCTGTTGCCCGGTGCCGGCGGCTCGCCGTCCTCATCGTCGTCAGAGGCCTCCTCGATCGCCTTGAGCGTCTGCTTGTCGTCGCCTTGGTCGATCATTGCGATCAGCGCGGCGGCCTGTGCTGCCAGGCCCCGCTGGTGCGGACTGTATGCGAGCGGGGCGAGCATCGCGCGGGCATCCTGCTTCTTTCCCATTCGCAGGAACATCTTCGCGGCGTTGAAGCGCAGCCCGGTATCCTGGGGCGCGAGCTCGAACGCGCGGGCGAGGCCTTGGCGCGCATTCTCGGTCGGCGGCGCCCCGAAATCGACGAAGCTGCGATAATAGAGGATCAGCAGCCGGGGATCCTCGGGCTCCACGTGATTGCCCTTGGAGATGATCTTGCGGATTTCGCTCAAAGTCTCCTTGCCCCGGTCGCGGCTGCTGCGCGCCTGCGCCATTCGCGCCATCGCCTTGTACACCCAGCCGTCGATCGCCTTGGGATCCGCCGCGATCGCGCGATCGGCAGCACCCAGCGCTACCGGAAGGTCACGCGCGTCATAGGCGGCCTCGGCAAGCACGACCTGCGCCCCCGCGTCGTTGGGGAAGGCAGCAGCCGCTTTCTGCGCCTCGGCGTAGACGCCGGGCGCGGTCTTGGCATTGACCCCGGAGCGCGACCGGATCCGCACATCCATCGTCGCGGCCTCCCCGGCACTGAGCTTGCGAATCTGAACGTCGATCTTCGCCGCGTCGGCAGGCGCGATCCGATAGCCGATGATCTTGCCGTTCTTGTAGCGCTCTAGCTCCTTGTCGAGCGCCCGGATGTCGCCGAACGCCGCGGCCGCCTCGGGCGAAGGCTTTCCGGCATTCAGCGCGGTGAGATAGTCGGAGAGCTGGCCCGGCCGCTTGCGCGCGATCATGAAATAATGCGTGAGCAGCCAGCCCCGGCCGTAAAGCGCGTCGCGCTGCTCGTCGTTGAGCTTGAGCGTGTCGGCGCGCAGCATCTTGTCGAGCGGCAGGTTGTTGCCCGACATCAGCGTCCGCGCACGATAGAGCGGCGGGCTGCCGAGCAGCACGGAGCCGTTCTTCTCGAACTCGGCGGTCGCGAAGAGCTCGGCGAATCCCTCGACGAACCAGGCGGGGTGCACGCCGTGCGGCGCGATGCTCCACATCAGATGATGGGAATATTCGTGCAGCAGGATCGCCTGTGCGTCGAGGTCGGTTTCCGCGCCGCTGCCTGACCGGCGCGGCACCACGGCAAGTGCGCGTCCGGCACGCGGCCGGTAAAAGCCTGCGACATTGGGATCGCCCATGATCCTGGCGACGACGTTACGGCCGCCGACGACATAGACCGTGACGCGGTTCGGCGCCGAAACGGGCTCGTCGCGCCATCCGCCCAGCTTGCGCACCGCTTGGTCGAACCGTTCGAGATTGGCAGTATATTCCTGGAGCCGCTCTGGGCGCTGATCCGAATAGACCAGGAAATGTCGCGTGCTCGCTTCATACCAGTCCGCGTGCGCTACGCCGGGCAGGATCAGAAGCAGCAGCGGCAACAATCTGTAAAGCATCGCAAATCCCCAGTCGTCGGGCGATGCTAAAGCGGAACGCGCCACCGCGCATAGAAGAGAATCGACATCAGACGAAGCTGTAGGGGTCGACGTCTACCGCGACGCGCACCTTGGCGCTCCATTCGAGCCCGCCCAGCCACTCGCGGATCATGTCCTGGACGTCGAAGGCGCGGCGCGCATGGACGAGCAGGCGGAAGCGGTGCCGCCCGCGCAGCATCGCGAGCGGCGCGGGGGCGGGGCCGTAGACGTGCATCGCGTCGGCCTTGGGCGCGGTGCGGCCGATCATCCGCGCGGTCTCCTCGGCGGCAGCCTTGTCCTCGCTCGACACGATGATCGCGGCATAGCGGCCATAAGGCGGCGCGCCCGCCTCGCGCCGCGCCTCGGTCTCGGCGTCGTAGAAGGCGGCGCTGTCGCCCGAGATCAGCGCCTGCATCACCTGCGCTTCTGGGGCGTGCGTCTGGATGAATACCTTGCCCGGCTTCTCGCCGCGCCCGGCGCGCCCGGAGACCTGCATGATCTGCTGGAAGGTGCGTTCGGACGCGCGCAGGTCGCCGCCGTCGAGCCCGAGATCGGCGTCGACCACGCCCACCACGGTGAGGTTGGGGAAATGATAGCCCTTGGTCACCAGCTGGGTCCCGACGACGATATCGATGTCCTTGTGCTCCATCCGCTGGACGAATTCGGCCGCCTTGGCGGGCGACCACATCGTATCCGAGGTGACGACGGCGATCTTGGCGTTCGGCCAGAGCAACGCTGCTTCATCGGCGATCCGCTCGACTCCGGGTCCGCACGCAACGAGGCTGTCGGCCTCCTCGCATTCGGGACAGATGTCAGGCGTGGGCACGGTATGCCCGCAATGGTGGCAGGCGAGCCGGCGGATCAGCCGGTGCTCGACCATCCAGGCGGTGCAGTTCGGGCACTGGAAGCGATGCCCGCAATGCCGGCACAGCGTGAGCGGGGCGTAGCCGCGCCGGTTGAGAAACAAGAGCGACTGCTCGCCGCGCTCCAATGCCGCGTCGATCGCGAGGATCAGCCGCGGGCTCAACCAGCGGCCGCGATCGGGTGGTTCCTTGATCAGGTCGATCGCCTCGATGTCGGGAAGCTCGGCGAGCCCGTAGCGGCCGGGGAGCTTCAATTCCGAATATCGGCCTAGCTCGACCTGGTGGCGCGTCTCGATCGCCGGGGTCGCCGAGGCGAGCACCACCGGGCAATCCTCGAACTTGCCGCGCATCACCGCGACGTCGCGCGCGTGGTAATGGACGCCCTCTTCCTGCTTGAAGCTGGTCTCGTGCGCCTCATCGACGACGATCAGCCCGAGCTTGGGATAAGGCAGGAACAACGCCGAGCGCGCGCCGACGGTGACTAGGGCCTGACCGCTGGCAATCGCGCGCCAGGCGCGGCGGCGCTGCGAGGTGCGCAGCCCCGAATGCCACGCCACCGGCTCGCAGCCGAAACGCTGCGCGAAGCGGGTGAGGAACGGCTCGGTCAGCGCGATCTCGGGTAGCAACACGATCGTCTGCTTGCCCGCGGCGATCGCGGCGGCGATCGCCTCGAAATAGACTTCGGTCTTGCCCGATCCGGTGACTCCGTCGAGCAGGAAGGGCTGGAACCGCGCCGCCTCGACCGACTGGCGCAGGGTGCCGGCGACCTCGGTCTGCTCGGCGCTGAGCTGCGGCGGGCCGAAGCCGGGGTCGGGCACGGGATAGGGGCTGTCGGTATCGACGGTCACGGCCTCGATCGCGCCGACCTTGCACAGCCCGCGGATCACGCCTTCGGAGACGTCGGCAATCGTCGCGAGCTCGCGCACCAGCCCCTGGCGCTCGCCGATCCGTTCCAGCGCCTGCGCGCGCTGTGGAGTCAGCCGCTCGGGGATCAGCCCGGTCGCGCGATATTCGGTGATCGTCGGCGCCGCCTCGAACGCGGCAGAGGTGCGCACCGCCATCGCCACCACCGCCGAGAGGGGGCTCAGATAATAGTCCGCGGTCCATTCGACGAGGCGGCGCACCGGCTCGGGGATCGGCGGGGCATCGGCGACCGCGATCAGGTTGCGCAACCGGTTGTCGCCGATCTCCTCTTTCTCGGAGGGCAGCCGCTCGGGCTCCCAGACCACGCCGGCATATTGGCGCGGTCCGATCGGCACGACGACGATCGACCCGGGCACAACGCTCATGCCGTGCGGCACGCGATAGTCGAGGGGGCCGAGCGCGGGGTGGAGGACGAGGATGCGGGCGCGCATGCCGCCTCATATGGGGATTTGGGCGCGAACGGGAATCCCTGTATTCGCTTGGCCCGATCGAAAGCGTGGCGCCGCCACGGCGCAAGGAGATTCGCATGTTGCTTGCCGCATTGTTGTTGCTTCAGGCCGCGCCCGCCGCGCAGACGACCGCGTGCAAGGCGCCCGACGCCAGCCTGCCCACCGCGCTGGCCGGCTGGAGCACGCCGGGCGACGAACTTACCCCGGGCAAGGCGGTCGCGCTCGATACCGTCGACGCTGCGTCGCTGAAGGGCTTGCCTGCCGGAAGCAAGCCGGGGCGTGCCGCGATGATCGCATTCCGGATCGCCACTGCGGGGAGCTATGGCATCGCGCTCGACCAGCCGGGCTGGATCGATCTGCTGCCCGGCACCGAGGGCGGGTCGGCGCTCGAGTCGGTTGCGCACGGGCACGGCCCCGAATGCTCGACGATCCGCAAGATCGTGCGGTTCGATCTCAAGCCCGGCGCGTACCGCCTCTATGTATCAGCGCTTGCCGGGGCAAAGGCCAAGGTGATGCTGGTCGCGCCCTGAACCGTACGGGGCCTGGTCTCAGTCCCCGCTGCTGCCGAAACTCGCGACGTTGAACGACAGCGTGAAGGTCGCGGCGTGGTCCATCTGGTCGCGGCGGCCGTCGCGGCCGAAGCGGTATTGGTTCAGATACCCAACCTCGCCGCGCAATTTGCCGCCGAGCCCGAACGACACACCCGCGGCGTTGCGCATCCGCTCATAGCCGCTTTGCTGGCCCCAGCCGGTGGTGTTGAGATTGAGGAAATGCTCCTGCGTCGCGAACAGCTTGAGGCCATGGTGATTGAGCGGCGTGTCGAAGCCGAGCCGCGGGCGCAGCCGGACGCCCACGCCCGCACCGCTGCTGTTGAAGCGCTGTTCGAGCCGCAGCCGACCGGAAAAGCCGCTGCCCAGCGGCACCAGCACCATCTGCCGCAACCGCTCCTCATTGGGCAGCGCGTCGCCCAGGTTCCAATCCTCGACATGCCGGTAGCCGATCGACAGCTCGATTCCACCGGCAGTGGTATGGGTGAACAACGCCCCGGCCTCGGCATGCGAGAAGCCCTCGGCGCGGTCGCTGAACCGGCCAATTCCCTCCAGCGTGACTTTCTCGCGGCTGCCGATCGTCACCGTGCCGTTGGTCTGCAGCCATAATTGGCGATCGACCTGCTGCGCGGCGGCGGGCGTGGCGACGAGCAGCAAGGGCAGCGCAAAGCGAATCATCGTCCGACCCTATCGCCCACCGCGACCATTGCAAAAAGCTGCAGGAACAAATAAAGAACGAAACGACTCGTCGATTGGGGAGGACATCCGATGCTGCTGAGCATGCTCGCTTTGACGATGGCGGCGGCGCCGTGCACGCGCGCCGAACTTCCGCGGTCGCTCGCCGGCTGGACGCGTGGCGGCAATACACTCGACACCGGCCATGCGGTGACGCTCGCGGCGCGGGGCGGACGAATCGAGACCGTGGTGCGCATTCGCAAGGCTGGCGTGTTCGGCATCGCGATCGATCGCGACGGCTGGATCGACGTTGCCCCGGCGGGCGGCCGGAACTTGCGCATGGCCTCGGAGAATCGCGGTCCGCGTTGCTCGGGCATCGCCAAGATCGTCCGCTATCGGCTCAGTCCCGGCAGCTACCGCGTCACCGTGGAAAAGCTCCAGGGACCGCGCGCTAAGCTGATGCTGGTGCACGGTGTGTTTGCCCCTTGGCGTCGAAGGGTCTAGGCGGGCGGCCTGCAGCTGAGGGCCGATTCCATGAAATTCTTCGCCGACACCGCCGACACCGCCGACATCCGCGAACTGGCCGACGCCGGCCTGCTCGATGGCGTCACCACCAATCCGTCGCTGATCAACAAAGCTGGACGCGATTTCCTCGAAGTCGTCGCCGAGATCTGCCAGATCGTCCCCGGCAAGCCGGTCTCCGCTGAAGTCGTCGCGCTCGATTATGAGGGCATGATGCGCGAGGCCGAGGTCGTGCGGAAGATCGCCGACAATGTCGCGGTCAAGGTGCCGCTGACGCTCGACGGGCTCAAAACCTGCAAGGCGCTCACCGACGACGGCACGATGGTCAACGTGACCCTGTGCTTCTCGGCCAACCAGGCGCTGCTCGCCGCCAAGGCCGGCGCGACTTTCGTCTCGCCGTTCGTTGGCCGCCACGACGACAATGGCTTCGACGGGATGCAGCTGATCAGCGACATCCGGCTGATCTACGACAATTACGATTTTCAGACCGAGATCCTGGTGGCGAGCGTCCGCCATCCGATTCACGTGCTCGAGGCGGCCCGCATCGGCGCCGACGTGATGACCGCGCCGCCGGCGGTGATCCGCCAGCTCGTCAAGCACGTGCTGACCGACAAGGGTATCGAAGGCTTCCTCGCCGATTGGGCGAAGACGGGGCAGAAGATCGGTTGATTTTAATCCTTCCCCGGAGGGGGAGGTGGCAGCGAATCTGACGGAGGGGTAGCGCGCCTCGGGCGACGACGTTCGTGGAGAGCTGCCCCTCCACCGCTTCGCGGTCCCCCTCCCCCTCCGGGGGAGGATTTGATAGCGTCGCGCCGTGACCGAACCCGCGCTCCCGCTTCTCTACGGCCAGCATCTTGCCCGCGACCGGCGGCGTTCGGCGCATACTGTCCGGGCTTATGAAGCGACCGCGGTCCGGCTCATCGCCTTCCTACAGTCGCATTGGGGCGGCCCGGTGACGCGCGAGGGACTCGCCCGAGTGACTGCCGCTGACCTGCGCGCCTTCCTCGCCCATCGCCGCACCGATGGCCTTTCGAACGCCTCTGCCGCGCGCGAGCTCTCGGCGGTGCGTGGGTTTCTGAAATTCGCCGCGGGCGACGCCGCCGAGCTGCCGCGCCTCCGCGGCCCGCGCGTCAAGAAGGGCATCCCGCGCCCGATTGCGCCGCACGAGGCGGTCGCGCTCGCGGAGACCGTGTCCGAGGACGCCAGCGAGCCCTGGATCGGTGCGCGCGACTGGGCAGTGCTGCTGCTGCTCTACGGCGCTGGGCTGCGCATCGGCGAAGCGGTCGCGCTGACCGGCGCGGTGCTGCCGCTCGGGACAACGATGCGCGTCACCGGCAAGCGCGCCAAGACGCGCACCGTCCCGCTGCTTCCCCAGGTCCGCGCGGCGATCGAGAATTACGCCCAGCTCTGCCCCTATGGCGTGTCGCGCGACGCGCCCTTGTTCCGCGGCGCCAAGGGGGGACCGCTGCCGCCGGGCATGATCCGCAAGGCGGTGCGTGCGGCGCGTGCCGGTCTCGGCCTATCCGAGCGGACGACTCCGCATGCCTTGCGCCACAGCTTCGCGACCCACCTGCTCGGCCGCGGCGCCGATCTGCGCGCGCTGCAGGAACTGCTAGGCCATGCCAGTTTGAGCTCGACCCAGATCTACACCGCGGTCGACGCGGCGCATTTGCTCGACGTCTATCGCAGCGCCCATCCGCGCGCCTGAAGCAGGTTCAGTTCTCCAGCTTTCGCAGGGCGACGAACCATTCCTACCGCTTCGCGCGCGGCTTCCACGTCGCGACGCGCCACAGATACGCCGCGAACGCCACCGCGGCGAAGGCGATCACCCCCGGCGCGATCCAGTGATCGACGGTCTCGAAGGTGGTGCCAAGCCAAAAGCCGACGCCGACCAGGATCACGTTCCACACCAGGCTTCCCGCGGTGGTGTAGAGCACGAAACGCCGCAGCGGCATGTGCATCAGTCCGGCAGGGATCGAGATCACCGTCCGTCCGATCGGCAGGAAGCGGAACACCAACACCGTGATGCCGCCCCAGCGGTCGAAGAAGCGCCGCAGCCGCTCGACATCCTCCCATTCCATCGTCAGCCAGCGGCCCCAGCGCTCGACCATCGGCTTGAGGCGCTCATAGCCGAAGCGTCGGCCGATCTCCCACCAGAACAGGTTGCCGACCGTGCAGCCGAGCGTGCCGACCGCAACGAGCAGCGCGAAGTCCATCTTGCCCTGGCCCGCAGCGATCCCGCCGACGCCCATGATCACTTCGGACGGCACCGGCGGGATCACGTTCTCCAGCACCATCAGCAGGAAGATGCCGACATAGCCCCAGTCGAGCCAATTGGTCACCAAGTCACGCGGTGCGTTCGGCGACGCGGCGTTCGATCGCCTGCCAGATCAAAGCGCCCGTATCCGTGCCGTCGAACCGGTCGATCGCGACGATCCCGGTCGGCGACGTGACGTTGATCTCGGTGAGCCACTCGCCGCCGATCACGTCGATCCCGACGAACAGCAGCCCGCGCTTCTTGAGCTCGGGGCCGAGCTTCGCGCAGATTTCCTGCTCGCGCTCGGTCAGCTCGGTCTTCGCCGCCGACCCGCCGACCGCGAGGTTCGAACGGATCTCGCCTTCGCCCGGGATGCGGTTGATCGCGCCGGCGACTTCGCCGTCGACTAGGACGATGCGCTTGTCGCCCGCCGCGACCGAGGGGAGGAACGCCTGCACCATGTGCGGCTCGCGCCACGCGGTGTTGAACACTTCGATCAGCGCCGAGAGGTTGGCGCCGTCGCTGCCGACCTTGAAGATCGCCTTGCCGCCATTGCCGTGGAGCGGCTTGATGACGATTTCGCCGTGCTTGGCGAGAAACGCCCGCGCCTCGTCGAGGCTGCGCGTCACCAGGGTCGGCGGCATGAACTCGGCATAATCGAGCACGAACACCTTTTCGGGCGCGTTGCGGACATTGGCGGGATCGTTGACCACCAAGGTGCGGTCGGCGATCCGCTCGAGCAGGTGCGTCGCGGTGATATAGCCCAAGTCGAACGGCGGATCCTGGCGCATCAGCACGACATCGGCCTCGTCGCCGAGATCGAGCCGCACCGGATCGTCGAAGCGGAAATGATCGCCCTCGACGCGCTGGACGGTGACCGGATGCGCCATGGTCCAGACATGGCCGTCGGCGTAATTGAGGTCTTCCGCCGCATAATGGAACAGCCGGTGCCCGCGCGCCTGCGCCGAGAGCATCAGCGCGAAGGTCGAATCGCCGGCGATGTTGATCGCGTCGAGCGGGTCCATCTGCACGGCAACAACGAGCGACATTCGGCCTCCTTCGGAAACGCCATAGGTGACTTATCAAGCTAAGTCACCCCATCCAGGCGTTCTCGATATGGCGAGGCAGTGTCCGAGGAGCAATGAGGATAACGTCGACGCGGATATCGTCGCCCGGCCCGGCATAACGCGGCAGCAGATACTCCGCCGCCGCGGCGACCCGCGCGAGCCGCCGCTCGTCGATCGCGAAATCGAGCTCGGCGCCGGTGGCGCGGGTCTTCACTTCGACGAACGCGACCAGATTGGCCTTGCGCACGACCAAATCGACTTCGCCCGCAGGGGTGCGGACGCGGCGGTCGAGGATCCGCCAGCCGCGCAGCCACAGCCACCACGCCGCGCGCCGCTCGCCGTCGCGGCCGCGCAGTTCGGCGGCCTGGCGGGTCAGCCGGCGCGGCACTTGATCAGCTTGCCTGGGTAAGGCCCTGCGATCCGCAGAACGCCGGGCGCGACGCGCGTGAAGCGCATCGTAAGCGACTTGCCGCGCATCTTGGGGTCGCCGCTCTCGCCGGGTTCGGTCGTCGTCACGATCAGGCGATTGCCTGCGATTCTCCAGGTCCCCACATCGTCGATGAAGTCGTAGCGACCGTTGCGGTGATATGTTTCGGTATGATCCGAGCCGCAGTCATCTCCCCGCTCGCCAGGATTTTGCCAGCCCCAAGTGCCGACCATCCAGGCCGGGTGCGCCGGATCGGGCGAAACGAGCAGGATCGCGAGCAGCAGGGACATGCCTATCTCCTTGCTCCTAGCCTATCGTGCCCCGCGGATTCGCCCAAGCAATCGCTGCGGCCGGGCATCAAATTCGCCGAGTCGCAGCCGATTCCCCTGAATTTCCACGGCTTTTCGGGCGTTGGTCGCGCCGGAAACTCGCTTCATCTGCAAGGCCCCCGGCAAAGGCTTGGCGCCTGTGGATAACTTTGGTTAGTCTGCATCATTCCGACTCAGAAGAAGCCGGGTCGCATTCCGTCACCGGGGGGTGCCGAGGATTATGGAATCGAACGAAAGCTATTATCGGCGTCGCGCCATCCAGGAGATCGTTGCCGCGCGCAACGCGATCACCGCGGATGCCAAGGCGCGGCGGCAGTTGCTCGCCGAGACCTATGTCCGGCGCCTGTCCGAACTGACCGGCACCGATGCGAGCTTCATGCTCGACGCCAATCCCGCCCGCCTGCGGGAAGTCGCCTAGCTCTTGAGCGCCAGCGCGCGGGCGTACAGCGCCTTGCGATCGAGCCCCAGCCGTTTGGCGACTTCGCCCGCGGCCTTGGCGGGGGGCAGCCGCGTGAGCGCCTCGGCCAGCGCGGTATCGGCATCCTCCGCGCTCGCCGGCGCAGGCTCGCCGGGCGGCGCCACCACCACGACGATTTCGCCCTTGGGCGGCGCATCGGCATAGCGCGCCGCGAGTTCGCCGAGCGTGCCGGTCACGCATTCCTCGAAGCGCTTGGTGATCTCGCGCGCGACTGCCGCCTCGCGGTCCCCCAGCCCCTCGGCGAGTGCGGCGAGGCAGGCGGCGAGCCGCGGCCCCGATTCGTACAGCACCAGGGTCGCGCGAACCGCGGCGATCTCCGCGATGGCTTCGGCGCGCGCCTGCTGCTTCGCCGGCAGGAAGCCGAGGAACAGGAAGCGGTCGGTTGGCAAGCCTGCCAGGGTCAGCGCGGCGATCGCGGCGCACGGGCCGGGGATCGTCGTCACGACATGGCCTGCCGCGCGTGCGTCTCGGACCAGCTTGAACCCCGGGTCCGAGATCAATGGCGTACCTGCGTCGGAAACCAAGGCGACCGCCTCGCTCGCCATCCGCGCGATCAGCCCGGGGCGCACCGCATCGGCATTATGGTCGTGATAGGGCAGCATCTTGCCCTTGGAGCCGAGGTGGCGGAACAATCCGGCTGTCACACGCGAGTCTTCAACTGCAACCACATCGGCCCTGGTCAGGATCTGTGCGGCGCGGGGGGTGAGATCGCCGAGATTGCCGATCGGCGTCGCGACGATGTAGAGGCCGGGCGAGAGTATCAGATCATCCATCGGGGAGAGTCATGGCAGACGCCAGAGCAACAGCGCAACCTGGGCTGAAGAACCTGCTGCGCACCGCCGTTGTCGGCGCCACCCTGTTTCTCGCGGCCTGCGTGAGTGGGCCGCGGATCGTGCCCGAGGCCGAGCGCCCCGCGCCGGTGACCAAGCCGACTCCGGTCGCGCCGCGTCCGATCCAGCCCGGGCTGCCGCAGGACGTCCAGCGCCACCGTATCGCATTGCTGGTGCCGCTCAGCGGCCCCAATGCCGGGGTCGGGCGCTCGCTCCAGAACGCGACCCAGCTCGCCGTGCTCGACACCAAGAGCGACGCGATGCGGATCACCACCTACGACACCGCCGCGCCCGGCGGCGCTGCCGCCGCCGCCACGCAGGCGATCAGCGACGGCAACCGGCTGATCCTCGGGCCGCTGCTTGCCGAGGAAGCCCGCGAAGTCGCGCCGATCGCGCGGCGCGCGCGCGTGCCGGTGCTCAGCTTCTCGAACGATGCCGGCGTCGCGGGCAACGGCACCTTCATCCTCGGCTATGTCCCCGCCCAGTCGATCGAGCGCGTGGTCAATTACGCCAAGCGCTCGGGGATCACCGAGTTCGCCGGGCTCATCCCCAGCGGTCTGTACGGCGAGCGCGCGTCGACGGCGTTCCTGCGCTCGGTCGAGGAGGCGGGCGGCAAGGTCAACACGCTCGAGACCTATGACGGCCGCCCCGGATCGATGGCGACCGCAGTGGCGAAGATCGGCCGCTCGCCGTTCCAGGCGATCCTGGTTGCCGGCAGCGCCGACGGCGCGGTATCGGCCGCTCCGCTGATCCGCCGCCAGCCGAGTGGCAAGGCCGCGCGCCTGCTCGGCACCGAATTGTGGAACACCGATTCGGCGATCGGCAGCAAGGCCGCGCTCTCCGGCGCCTGGTTCGCCAGCGTGCCCGACAATTATTACCGCCAATATGCCACCAAGTATCGCGCCCGCTTCGGCACCGCGCCGTACCGGCTGTCGACGCTCGGCTATGATGCGGTGCTGCTCACCGTGCGGATCGCGCGCGGATGGCGGCCGGGCGACGAATTCCCTGCGGCGCGGCTGACCGAGCGCGAAGGCTTTGCGGGGCTCGATGGCGCGTTTCGCTTCGGCCGCGACGGCGTCGCCGAGCGTGCGCTCGAAGTGCAGGAGATCCGTGGCGGAACCACCGCGACGGTCTCGCCCGCGCCGGCAAATTTCGGCGGGAATTGAGGTCTTGGGCTCCTGCGAGAGCAGGAGCCCCGGGCGTCAGGCGATCACGACCTCGCGCAGGATCGCTTCGAGCACCGGCATCCCTGCGTCGGTGACGCGCAGCCGCCCGTCACCCAGCATCACCAGCCCCTGCGCGCGCAGCAACGCCAGCGCGCGCTGGTCGAGCGGCGCGGTGCTCTTGGCCAGCGCAGCCACCCGCGCAACGTCGACACCTTCGGGCAGCCGCAGCCCCATCACCAGCGCCTCCACCGCGCGCTCGTGCGGGTCAAGCGCATCCTCGAGCTGGAGACCGTTGCCGTTGCGCGCCACCGCGCCGATCCAGTTCTCGGGCTTCTTGTGCCGCAAGGTTGCCAGCCCGCGGCGCCGGCCATGCGCGCCGGGGCCGATCCCGACATAATCGCCATAGCGCCAATAGGTCAGGTTGTGCCGGCTCTCGGCGCCGGGGCGGGCATGGTTCGAGATCTCGTAGGCCGGCAGCCCCGCCGCAGCGGTGATCGCGCGCGTCGCCTCGAACAGGTCGGCGCCCTTGTCGGGATCGAACGCGGCAAGCTCGCCTTTCTCGAACAGGGTGGCGAAGCGCGTCCCCGGCTCGATCGTCAGCTGGTAGAGCGAGAGATGCTCGGTGCCGAAGCCGATCGCCCGACGGAGCTCGGCCTCCCACGCCGCGAGATCCTGCCCGGGCCGTGCGTAGATCAGGTCGAAGCTCACGCGGCCGAACACCGATTGCGCGGTGTCGAGCGCGGCCAGCCCCTCTGCGACGCCATGCGCACGGCCGAGGAAACGCAGGTCTGCATCGTCGAGCGCCTGCAGCCCCAGCGATACGCGATTGACCCCCGCCGCCGCGAGATTGGCGAAGCGCGCCGCCTCGACCGAGGAGGGATTGGCCTCGAGCGTGATCTCCACGTCGGGCTCGAACCCCCAATGCCGCTCGGCCGCGTCGATCACCGCCGCGACGGTTTCGGGCGGCATCAGCGAAGGCGTGCCGCCGCCGAAGAAGATCGACCCAAGCCGGCGGCTGGGCAATTGGGCGGCCTCGTGCGCGAGATCGGCGAGCATCGCCGTGCGCCACGCCTCCTGGTCGACGCTCTCGCGGACATGGCTGTTGAAGTCGCAATAGGGGCATTTCGACACGCAGAACGGCCAATGCACGTACAGTGCGAGCGGGGGTGTCTCGGTGGTCATCGTATCGCGATACGCCAGGGAATCGAACCACGCGCATAGCCCGGCAGGGCGGAGCGCCAACAAAGACTCACGGGTTCGGGCGACCGTCCACGGTGCGCCGTGCCCTCACCGCGGGAGGGGCTGGAGCGGGTAACGGGAATCGAACCCGTGTATTCAGCTTGGAAGGCTGCTGCACTACCATTGTGCTATACCCGCGCGCCGCCGGGGCGAGTGCCACATCGGGTGGCACTCGGTCAACCGTCGCTTACCTGGCCAAGCGCATCGCCACCGGCTTGGTGCGGTCGATCGTGATCGTCCCGTCCTTTTCCTCTAGCTCTGCTATGTGCAGCACGCTGCGGCGGCCCCAATCGGGATCCTGCGCCGCCTCGGGCTCGCCCGACTGGTGGACGAAATAGATCAGATACGCCCGGTCGCCCGCCACGATCACGTCGGGGTGCTGGACCTTGGCGCGATCGGTGGGACGGGTGCCCGGTTCGCCGCCGAGATGGCCGGGTTGCGCCGTCCAATGTTCGCCGTCGTCCGACCGCTGGACCAGCAGGCCCTTCCACGCATCGCTGATCAGCCACCAGCGTCCGCGCCAGCGGAATGCCTTGGGCCCTTCGCCGGGGGTCGTGACGACCGTGCCGCGCACGGTCCACGTCTTCAGATCGGCACTGTCGGCATATTTGATCGCCTTGCCCGCGCGCTCGTCGTTGAACCACATGCGGTAGCCGCCCTGCGGCAGCGCCAGCACGCTCGCGTCGATGATCCGGTCCGAGCCGAGTTCGACGCGCTCGCCGCACTCCCAGCGCTTCAGGTCGGGGCTGGTGAGGTGGACGAGGAAGCGCGGCGCGTTCCAATTGGCGAACACGCCCGGCACCACGGTGACCCACATGTGCCATTTGCCGCGGAAGCGCTGGACCTCGGGCGCCCACAAGGTCGCGCCGGTGCAGCTTGCCGGGATCGCCGCGGTGCCCTGATAGCGCCACGTTGCGCCGTCCTTCGATCGGGCCACGCCGATCGCGGTGCCGTGGACCCAGCTGACATCCTTGGGACCGGCGAGCTTCAGGTCGGCGCGGCGATTGGTGTAGAACATCACCCATTCGCCGGTCTTGGCATCGCGGACGGTCGAGGCGTCGGCGGCACCGTCGTGCACCGGATCGCGGAACAGCGGCACCGGCGCGACCGGAGCCGTCTGCCCGAGCAGCGCCAGCGCGGCGGGCAGCATCAGCGCTTGGCCCCGGCTACGGGGTTGTTGCCCCAGAGCTGCTCGTATCTCCAGCCCGAGAGATCCTCGACGATCGCCTTGGCTTCAGGGGAGGTGGGAGCGGTGCCGCCGTTTCGCAGATGGTCGATCTCGGCCATCAGCACGTCGTGGGTCTGCGCGTTGAGGCGGAAGCGCCAGGAGGAGATCAGGCCGAAGAGCATGACCAGGATCGGCCCGAGGATCAGCAGCCAAGTCACGGTAGCGATCGCCTGCGGAGTCTGGACGGCCGCCTGGGCTGGCGCGCCCTTGGGCGAGACATAGCCGCCAAGGTCGATGATCCATCCGGTGAGGATGATCGCGCCGGACTGGGCGAGCTTGCGCACCAGGGTCATCACGCCCGCGAAAATGCCCTCGCGGCGCTGGCCGGTGACCGCCTCGTCGACGTCGGCCAGATAATTGTACACCGACCAAGGCACGAAATTGAGCGTGCCGCGGCCGAGCCCGGCCAGCAGGATCGGCACGAACAGCCAAAAGATCAGCATCGGGCTGAATGCCGCGGACGCAGGGTTCAGCGCCGAGAGCACATTCCCGTCCAGCGCGTTCAACTCAGCCGCGAATCCGGCGGGCTTGAGGTAATAGAATGCCAGGAACAGCAGCAGCCCGGCGCCGAAGAAGCTGATCGCGATTCGATAGGCGAATACGGGGCCCGTGCGGATGACGATGTTGATCGCGATCATCACCGAGATCAGTTGCGCGACGTACATCGTCGTCAAGAGCTGGGAGATGATCAGCGTCGCGCCCATCATCACGGTGACGACGAAGATCGGAAAGGCGGTGTTGAAGATGTCCTGCGAGATGTAGCCGCCGAGATACACCGAGAGGTGTTGGCGAAACGCGCGGATGCGCAGCGTCGAGAACAGGTCGCGGAACATCACCACCGGGATCAGCGCCGCGGTCTTGAGGTCGAACGCAGCCGGCTGCACCTGCTTCTCGGCTTCCGTGTACGGACGCTCCCAGGTGAAGATCACCACCAGCAGCACGACCAGGCTGAACAACCCGCCGAAAATCGCCGCCATGATCAGGAAGGTGTTCGGCGAATCCTTGCCGCCCAGGCTGCTGATGATCAGCGTCGGCAGATAGGACGCGAGTATCGCTGAGCTCTGCGCGACGAGCATCCGCGCGCCGGCGAACTTGGCCTTCTTGCGATAGTCGTTGGTCATCTCCGCGGCGAGCGTCTCCCACGGGATGAGGAACATCGTGTAGACGAACTCGAACAGGATGAAGGTCAGCAGGTAATAAGTGAAGCTGTGCCCGGCGACGAAGATCAGCGCGAAGCTGGGCAGCAGCGGGATCGTGGCGATGAGAAAGATTTTCCGACGCCCGATCCGCCGGCCGATCCAGGTATGGCGCAGATTGTCGGAGACATAGCCGATCAGCGGGCAGGTGATCGCCTCGAGCAGGCGCGGCAGGCCGAGGATCAGCCCTGCCTCGGCGGCGGACAAATGGCAGAAGGTGGTGAAGAAATAAAGCAGCCAGCCGGTGACGACCGCCTGGGCGCCCGCGCCGAGCAGATCGCCTGAGCCCCAGCCCCAATAATTGTACCAGCGTGGCTCGCGATGGGCGGACGGGGTGGGAAGGGTGCCGTTTCCGGCCATGCAGGTTCCTCTCGGGCGACAGGCCAAGCCTGTTCTTTACTCCATATTTTGAACGGCTATCATGATATGTGGAACGACATCAAGTCGGCGGGAGAGAGAGGATGCGCATCGCGCGGGCGATTTGCCAAGGATTCGGGGTTGCGGCGCTGGTCGCGGCGAGCGTGGCGCAGGCCGATCCGGCGGCATCGTGGGTCGATTCGCTGACGGGGCACAAGGTGATCCGGATCAGCCGCGAGCCCGGCACGGCGAGCCTCTATTTCCACCAGAACAGCTATACGCCGCAGGGCGACAAGATGGTGATCTCGGTGCCGGGGGGGATCTCGGTGGTCGACCTGAAGAGCTGGGACGTGACGCCGCTGGTCAAGGGCAAGGACCTCGTCCTGCTGTTCACCGGCCGCAAGACCCGCACCGCTTACTATCAGAGCCGTGCGGGTGAGGGTGGACCCTGGACGATCTTCGCCGCCGACATCGACACGGGCAAGACCCGCAAGATCGCCGAGATCAAGGAGGGCTTCATCGGCTCGATCAACGCCGACGAGACCTTGCTGCTCGGCCAATGGGCGGCGACCGACAAGCCGCTCCAGCCCGGCGCGAAGCCCAATGACAATGCCAAGTTTGGCCAGGCGCAGTACGCTGCCAACTGGCCTGACGGCCGGCCGATGACCTATGCCGAGGCCAAGGAGGTGCGTCTCAACGAGCGGCTCGAGGCCAAGGTGCCGATGCAGATTTTCACGATCGACGTGAAGACCGGCGCGCGCAAGGTGGTGACCGCGTCGACCGACTGGCTCAATCACATCCAGTTCTCGCCGACCGACCCGCAGCAGATCATGTATTGCCATGAAGGACCGTGGCACAAGGTCGACCGGATCTGGACGATCCGCGCCGACGGCACCGGCAAGAAGCTGGTCCACACCCGCAGCATGAACATGGAGATCGCCGGGCACGAGTTCTTCTCGCCCGACGGCAAGACGATCTGGTACGACCTCCAGACCCCGCGCGGGGAGGTGTTCTGGCTTGCCGGCTACGACCTCGCGAGTGGCAAGCGCCGCTGGTCCAAGGTCGAGCGCAACCACTGGTCGGTGCACTACAACCAGTCGCGCGACCTGGCGCGCTTTTCGGGCGACGGCGGCGACAGCGAGATGGTCGCGCACGCGCCCGACGGGAAATATCTTTATCTGTTCACGCCGAAGCCCATCCCCGACGTCGCCGGGATCCACGCGCCCGGCGCCGAGGATCTGATCGCGCCCGGCACGTTCGACACCGAAAAGCTCGTCGACATGCGCAAACACGATTACCGGCTCGAGCCCAACATGACCTTTACGCCCGACGGGAAATGGATCGTGTTCCGCGGGAATTTCGAAGGCGCGAACCATGTGTACGCGGTGGAAGTGGCGAAGGCGAGGTAGAGACCTTACGTTGCCGTGGCACTGTCACCAACGTCCCTCTCTCCTTGTGGGAGAGGGAGGGAGCCGATGAAATCGGCGGAAGGGTGAGGGGGAGCCGTAGCAGGCGACGTCCCCCCTCATCCTTCCCACTCGATTTCATCGAGCGGGCCCCTTCCTTCTCCCACAAGGGGAGAAGGAGTTGCGCATCAATTTCAGTCCTCCACCTTAAGGCCGACGACATTCTCGCTCGTCACCGCCTTGCCCGTCACCTTCGCCACCTTCACCCGTCGCAAGGTCACGTCCTTCACCGGCAGCTCGGCCTGGCCCTTCACTTCGCAGATGAACTTGACGGTCCCGACCTGCACATTGCTGACGTGCAGCCCGGCAATCGGGGTCAGCTTGCGGTCATAGGTCGGCGTCAGCGTGCGCCACTGATAGAGCACGTCGGTATCGACGCTCAGCACCCCGCCGGCGACTTCGGTCGCGCTGACGTTCGAGAGGTGAATGTTGCGCACGAACCCGCCGCGGCGCTCGTTGGTCTTGACGAACAGGATGTTCTGGATGGTGCTCTTCGCCCCCGATTCCGCCGCGTCGAAATGGCAATTGTCGACGAAGACGTTCTCGATTCCTCCCGACAGCTCGCTGCCGATCGCCATCAGCTGGTGCCCGTTCTTCACCCGGCAGTTGCGCATGACGATGTTGCGCGCCGGCGTGTGCAGCCGCCAGCCGTCATGGTCGCGCCCGGATTTGACCGAGATCGCGTCGTCGCCCTGGTCGAACACGCAATCCTCGATCAGCACGTTCTGGCTCATCTCGGGGTCGACCCCGTCGTTGTTGTGCCCGTGCGCTTCGATGCCGACGCCGCGGATCACCACGTCGCGGCAGAGATAGGGGTGGATCGTCCAGAACGGGCTGCCCTGGATCCTGACGCCCTCGACCAGCACGTGGCGGCAGCGATTGAACTGGACGAAATGCGGGCGGAGATGCGCCTCGCCGAGCGTCATGTCGCGCTTGTCGACCGGCACGCCTTTCCGCGCATTCTGGTAGAGATCGACCAGCGCATCCATGTGCGGCTTGGGCCGCGCGTACCAGACCGACCAGGTGTCGAGCCGCGCGAGCAGCGTGCCCTGTCCGGTGATCGCGACATTCTCGCAATCATAGGCATAGACGAGCGGCGAATAATTGAGGCACTCGATTCCTTCCCAGCTCGTCGGCACGGGCGGCAGATAGTCGCCGGGATCGGGCGAGAAGGCCAGGGTCGCCCCCTTTTCCAGGTGCAGCGCGACATTGCTGCGCAGGTGGATCGGCCCGGTCGCCCAGATCCCCGGCGGAATGACGACGCGACCGCCGCCGACGGCATAAGCCGCCGCGATCGCATCGCCGATCGCGCGCTGATTGGCCTGCTGGTCGTCGGGCTTCGCGCCATATTCGGTGATCGGAAAGCCGCGCGCCGCGCCGAAATCGGGGATCGCGATTGCCGGCATCTCGAACGGTGCGGTCACCCGTACCAGCAGGTGCCGCACGATCGCCGCGCGTGCGGGCCAGGCAGCGAGCAAGGGCAGCGCGACCCCACCCGCGAGGAGGTCGCGCCGCCCGGGCATCAGATATAGGTCCGCAGGAACTCGCCGAGCGCGCAGATCGCCAGGCTCTGGCCATAGGGCATCGAAGTCAGCCGGATGTCCTTGTAGAATTGCAGCGTGTCGCCCATCGCGGTGCCGAAGCTGACCTGCTGGAGCTCGCCAGCCGCGTCGATATTGGCGAGCACGCCCTCCACTGCCTTGATCCCGACCGCCTCATAATGGCGCGGCAGATAGCCCTTCCGCACGCCCTTGAGAATGCCATAGGCGAAGCCCGCGGTCGCCGATGCCTCGAGATAGGAGGTCGGATCCATGATCAGCGTGTGCCACAGCCCGGTCTCGGCATCCTGCGTCGCGGCGAGCGTCTTCACCTGCGCGGCGAGCGTGTCGATCAGGAAGGTGCGGAACGCGTCGCCTTGCGGCAGATCGAGGATCTCGATGATCTCCGGGATCGCGATCGTAACCCAGCAATTGCCGCGCGCCCAAAGCGCCTCGGCGAAATTGTGCCGGCCGTTGAAGTCCCAGCCGTGGAACCACAGCCCGGTCTTCTTGTCGAACAGATATTTGATGTGGACGAGGAATTGGCGCTTGGCCTCCTCGACATAATGCGGCCGGTTCAGCAGCAGCCCGATCTTGGCGAGCGGCAGCACCGACATCATCAGCGTGTCGTCCCACATCTCGCCGGGATTCTCGTCGTTGAAGACGATGTGCTGGAAGCCGCCTTCCTCGACCTTGGGTAGCCCGTCGGGTGCCATCAGCCATTCGGCCCAAGTGTCGAGATAGGGAACGTAGCGCGGATCGGGCTCGTGCTCGTAAAGATAAGCGAGGGTGATGAACGGCGCCATCGTGTTGATGTTCTTGGTCGGCGTGCCCTCCTCGAAGCGCGCGTCGAACCACGCCTTGATGATTGCCAGCGCCTTGTCGTCGCCGGTCTGCTCGTAATAGCGCCACATGCCGAACAGCCCGACGCCGTGGGTCCATTCCCAGCCGGCCCAGCCTTTGGTGTCGATGATCCGGCCATCGTCGAGATGGAGCAGGAACTCGCCGGTCTCGTCCTGGATGTTGACGAGATTGTCCATCAGCAGGTCGATCTTTTGCGTGATCTCGCTGCGGGGAATGTCGTGGGTGAGGGCGGCCATTAGTCTACCTGCTTGAGTTCGGAAGGAGTCGACGGCGCCGCGACCATCCGGACGGGGATCCCGCCGCGAACGTTGCGGAGCGTCACGAGTTTCACCGCTTCGAGCGCATTACCGGGCGCACCGTCGGATGTCACCGCGAGCGCGATCGTGTTGCGCCCGCGATGGTTGAGAATGCCCTCGGGGATCGGGAAGACCCGCTGCGGGCCGACATGCGCGATGAACTGGCCCATGTGCCAGCCATTGACGAAGATCAGCACGCGATAGGCAACGGGGGAACGCGGCTTGGTGGTGTCGCCGAAGGCCAGCCCGATCGTCGTGTCCTGCCCTTTGGGCACCGCGAGGTCGAAGGCCGTGCGGTACCAGCTGGTGCCTGCCGCCGCCTGCGCCGCGGGCACGCTCGTGCGCTTCCAGCTGCGATCGTCGAAGCCGGGGAGGGTCCAGCCGCGCCGCTCGCCATCGAGCCCGCCATTGTTGGCGACCCCGCGCGCCGGATCGGCAAGGTCCTCGCCGCGACCGTGGATCTTCCATGCGATCGGCACTGCGAAGCTTGGCCCGGCGACCGGCTCGATCGAGGCGGTGACGAGGCCGCGCGCTTCCTTGTGGAAATCGTCGGCGTCGAGGTCCCAATTATGGCCGTTGTTGCGGACCATCACCGAGAGCACGTGCTCGCCGGGCACGCGCGCCGCGTCGGGAAGCGCGAAGCTCGGCGCCCCGGTGGTGAGCGGACGCGGCAGTCCGGCGGGGATCTCGTCCTGGCCGACGAGCTTTCCGTCGAGGAACACCTGCACCAGCCCCGCGCCGCCGGCGCCGTAATGCAGCTTCAGCCGCTGCGCGTCGGGGGAGCCGGCGAAGCGACCGCGGTACCAGACATCGCCTTCGTGGAACCCATAGGCGTCCATCAGCATGTTGGGCTGGCCGTCGGCGCGCGCGGTGATGCTGGCATAAGCGCGGTTGTCGATCTTGGCCCAGTCGCGATCGTCGAAGGCGGGATCGGTTTCAGGCGAGCCGAAGGCGACACGCCAGTCGGTCAGCGCAGGCAAGGCGAAGTCGGCGGGGCCGGGCAGCGTGGCGCCCGACGCGGTCTTGACGCCGTTCCAGGTCACGCTGCGTACGTTGGCCGGTGCCCAGATTTCGAGCGGCGTCGCTTCGCGCGTGTCGCCGGTGAGCGCGAGCACGCCCTTCGCCGTCCTGGCGCTGCGCACCAAAGCCGGACCGCGGACCAGCACGTCGCCGGCATGCCAGAACTTGGCGCCCTCGGCCTCGTCGCCGATCAGCAGCAATAGGTCGGGGCGTCCGCCGCCGCTGATCCGCACGCGGGTCAGCCCGCGATGCGCATAACTGAGCTTGAGGTCGCCCTTGCTGTCGAAGGTCGAGGTCGCGCCGCCTGCGAGCACGGTGACCTTGGGCGCGCTGGCATAGCGCAGCACGGTCTCGCCGGCCTCGCCGTCGCGGCCGTAGAGCAAGGCTATGTCGCGCCCATCTTGCTTCAGGACCGTCTGCAGCTCGGAGGTCGAATAGACCAGCCGCTGCCCGCCCAGATCGACGCCGGCGACCAGCCATTTGGCGTCGAAACCGTTGAGCTGCAGCGGCAGCGTGTAGCGTCCGTCGGGCAGGTCGGCAGTGACGGTGAAGCGGTCGTTGGTCTGGCCGTTCGAGGGGCGATGTGTGACCAGCAGGAAGCGCGCGTCGGTCTCGGGCGACTTGTTGTGATAGACCTGGACCTTGTCGGTCGAGATCGTCACCGGCCCCGCGGGCACCATGCCGGCGAGATCGGGCACCGCCGCGATCAGCCCGCCGAGCTGCTTCAGCTCCTCGGCCTTGGGCCGGACCTCGCGCGTCTCGGAGAGCGCCGCGCCATAATCATAGCTGGTGAACACCACCGGCGCCGGCAGCCAGCCCCAGCTCGTCCCGCCGAACCCCATGTAGAAGCTCTGGATCCCGATGCCGTTGGCGAGGTTGGTGCCGTAGAATACGCGCTGGAAGCGCTTGCCGCGCTGGATCGCATTGCATTCATAGCCGCCGTTCGAGCCCCAATAGTCGAACCAGCCGCCGCCGAATTCGGCGAGGAAGCCGGGCGTGTTGGGCGAGGCGGAAGCGCCGCCCTTGGCGCCGCCCGGACCGTAATAGCCCCAATCGGGCGCCGGGCTGCCGCGGGTGGGTTGGCCGTTCACCGTGCAGGTGCCGCCCGGATAGCCGTCGAACGCATAGAGATCGTTCGGGCCGGCGACGGTCTTTTCGACCTTGCTGTCCTCCGGCACCCAATAGCCGTTGCGGCCCTGGTCGTTGTGGAACAGCGGCACATTGATGCCGTCGGCGCGTGCCTTGGCGTAGAGATGGTCCATATAGCGGCGCTGCGCCGCGGTGGTGACCGACAGCTCGTTCTCGATCTGGTGGAGGACGACGTTGCCGCGATGGCCCTTGCCGTCGCCGTTGATCTGGTGGCGCGCGATGATCGCGTTGATCCGGGTGAGCCACTCGTCGGCCGCAGCCATATATTCGGGATCGTCGGTCCGCGCGCGGCCGCGCTGGTTTACCAGCCAGCCCGGGAAGCCGCCGCGGGTGAGCTCGGCGTTCACATAGGGCCCGGCGCGGGTGATGACGTAGAGGCCTTCCTCCTCGGCCATGGTCAGCAGCCGGTCGACATCGCGGATGCCCGAGAAATCGTATACGCCCTTTTTGGGGCTGTGGAATCCCCAGTCGAAATAGAATGCGACGGTGTTGAACCCGCTCGCCTTCATCTTCTGCAGCACGTCGCGCCACAGATCGGGCGAGGGCAGGCGGAAGGCGTGCATCTCGCTCGACCAGAGGATCACGCGCTTGCCGTCGATCATCAGCGAGCGCGCGTCGTAGGAGACGCGGCCGAACGTTTTTACTTGCGCTGCGAAATTGGCGGTCTGCCGGGCTTCCTGCGCAAGTGCAGGCGTGGCGAGCAGCGAGGCGGCGAAAAGTGCTGCGCGGAACGCACCCACCCCATTCGCCCTGAGCTTGTCGAAGGGCTGTTCTTTCTTCGCCCGAAGGAAGGACGGTGCGTCGACAAGCTCAGCACGAACGGATTTCTGGATAGCGCTCATGGCAGGTAGAACACCGGTGTCAGCGCCCATTCCCTGGGCTTGTTGCCGGGCTCGACCTCCATCAGCGGCGCCATATAGTCCCACCATTTCTGCATCACCGGATGCGCGGGCAGCGCGTCGCGGCTATTGTCGTCGGTGAGCTTGAGCACCGCGAACAGCGACTGCGTCTCCGCGTCGAGGAAGATCGAATAGTCGCGAATGCCGCTATGGTGGAGCAGTTCAGCGAGCTCGGGCCAGATCGCATCATGGCGCGCGCGATATTCGTCGACCATGCCGGGCTTCAGCTGCATCCGGAATGCGTGGGTGCTCGTCATGCCCTCTCCTTGAACCCATTATGTGGGATCATCGTGCAACATTTGGATAGTCTAGTCGCGCCGTCGCGTCAAACCGCGCCGGGCCAATATTGCGCGTCCTCCGCCCGGCCATGCGCGTCATCGAGGAGCACGGGTAGGCGACGATCGCCACTTTCGCGCGACAGCCGTAGCTTGTTGACCCCCAGCCCGATTACGTGGCGCGCCCAGAAACCCCAGGCGGGGGTCGGCCCGAACATGCTCGGCTCGGGATAGGCATCGGCCAATTCGGGCGGGGTCGCGACCGCCTCATCATAGCCGCCGCGGAACCGCAGATCCACGTCGCGCAATTGGACGCACTCGATAGGGTGGTCGGGAAGCCCGGCGAGGATCGCGGCGAAGCGTGGATCGATCCCGCTCGCCTTGAGCCCGCGTATCTCGACATTGCGCAGTGCGCCGATCGCGGTCCCCTCGGGTCCGCGCAGCCGCGCGCCGAGCCGCAGGAACAGGGGCGCCGTCGTCACGTCGTCCATTGCGATATTCTCGGCGAGCACGTCCTCGATCGTCCCGCCGTCGACCGTCTCCAGCGCGAGCCCGCGGCTGCGCTCGAAGCGGCAATTGGCGATGCGGATGCGGCGGAAGTCGCCATTGCTCTCGGTGCCGAGCTTGATCCGCCCGGTGACGCGGTCGCGGTCGGGCGACAGTTCCTGCGTGCGCCGGCGGGTGCCGTCGAGCATCGTGCCCAGGTCGAACCCGCTGACTTGGCAGTCGCGGATTGCGATGTCCTCGCACGACGAGCGCCGCCCGAGCCCGAGACTCGTCTTGAGCACGATCGCATCGTCATTGGGCGTGTTGACCCGGCAGCGCTCGACCCGCGCGTTGCGGACGCAGTCGAGATCGATCCCGTCGCGATTGGTGTCGATCGCGAGATTGGTGATGTCGAGCCCGTCGACTTCGCTGGCCAGCACCGCAAAGTGCCCGCCTTTGAGGATGCTGAACCCGTCGAGCTTGACCCGCCGGCAATGCGCGATCGCGATCGCCTTGTTGCCCATGCCCTGCATCGCCGCATAGGAGCGCTCGAGCTTGCCGATATCCGCGGCAGGCATTGCCGCCATCGATAGCGGTCGTTCGCCGGCCTGCTTGCTCCACGGCGTGCCGGGGCCGTTGCGGGTGAGGCCGAGTCCGAGGATCCGCCCCTTGCCGAGGATCGCGATGTCCTCGGCATGCTCGGCCCAGATCAGGCTGTTGTGCCAATGGCTGTGGCCGAAATCCTGGTAGAGCTGCGGCCCGCGGTCCTCGGGCAGGTCGTAGGCGCCGAGCGGGCCCTTCTCGGCGGCGATCAAGGTGGCGCCGTCCTCGATCACGAGGCTGACGCGGCTCTTCAGTCGTAGCGAGAAGCTGAGATAACGGCCCGGCGGCAGCACCACCATTCCGCCGCCCACTTTTTCGGCAGCCAGGATCGCGGCGTTGATCGCGGGGGAATCGAGTGCGACGCCGTCGCCCTTCGCGCCGTGATCGCGGACATCGAAGGTATGGCCGGTGCGCATCAGGCAATCCTCCCCCTCTGGGGGAGGATTGGGTGTGATGTCGCATCAATTCCCCGCCGGCCGCACGGCGCTCTCGGCGAGGCTCGCCGCGATCGCGCCTTCGCTCAGGTCCGGCTTCGCGGCATCGAAGCTGCGCGCCGCCGGTTTCAGGTGCGCCGCCAGATCGGGCATCTGTGCCGCGATCTCCGCCGCGACGGCGCGCGCGAGGAACCATGCGCCGGGATTGTTGTGGTGGGTCCGGTCCTTGCCGCCGTCGTTGAACAGCTTCGCCGCCGCGTCCTCGCCGAGCGCTTCGTACAGCGCCACCGTCCGCGTCTGCAGGTCGAGCAGCGGCACCTTCTCCTCGCGCGCGACCTTGCGCGCCGCCGCGCCATAGTCGGCGAGCGTCCGCTTCACCTTGCCATCGGCTTCGTAATTGCGCCGCTCGGGCGATGTCACCAGCACCGGATGCGCGCCGCGCCGCCGCGCCTCGGCGATATAGGTGCGCAGCCACGCCGGATAGGTCACTGCCGGATCGGCATAGGTCTGCGGCCAATTGGCCTTCTGGTCATTATGCCCGAACTGGATCAGCAGCCAGTCGCCCGGCTTCACCTGCGACAGCAATTTGTCGAGCCGCAGCTCGGCGACGAACGATTTGAGCGTCTCGCCCGATTCGGCATGGTTGGCGACCGCCACGCCGGGACCGAACAAGGCCGGCAGCATCTGCCCCCAGCTGGCCGCGGGCTCCGAACGCTGATCGGTGACGGTCGAATCCCCGGCGAGGAACACGGTCGGCACGGTCACCGGCTCGATGTCGATCGAGGCGACGCGCGGATCGCCGAGGAATTCGAGCGTTAGCTTGTCGTCCCAGGTGTAGCTGCCCGCCTCGCGGCTCTTGAGCCGGACTTCACTGCCGCCCGGCGCGTTGGCCGGCGGCGGCGCGAGTTGGGCATTGCGGACGTTCACGATGAAGCTGGCGGTGACGTATTGGCCGGGCTTGGTCGTGATGTCGCGCAGCATCAGCCGACGCGATTCGGCCTTCACGGTAACCCGCCCACCGATCCGCACGGTGACCTTGTAATTGCCTTCGGGCACCGCGGCGGAGAACAGGAATTCCTTGCCGCGCCGTTCCGGCTCATAGCCATAGCGGCCCGCCTCGTATGGCTTGTTCGGTGCCACCGCGACGCGTCCGGTGGCGCGCCGGGGCGGCTCGAGGTCGAAGCGCAGCGGAGCCTGGATCATCGCCATCTGCAGCGCGACTAGCAGCATCGCGTCACTTTGCTCCTAGGAAATAGGAGGTGTGTGGCGGCTGATTGTACGCGGTGTTCTGCCAGGCCACCCCGAGCCGGTATACGGGATCGTGCATCAGCGTCACGATCCGCTCCTCGGTCGGGATCGGCGTGGTGTAGATGCGCAGCTCGCTGCTGTCCGCGCTCGGCACCACCAGTTCCTCGCGCCAGTCGCCCAATATGTCGGCCGAGAGCGATGGGTTGGCCTTTGTGCCGTTGTTCGAGACCATACCGGGCGGGTCGAGCAGTGGCGTCTCGGTGGCGGTGGTCCAGTCCCATTTGGTGATGCGCTTGCCGTCGAGCAGTTCGCGCAGCCGGTCGCCGTCCCACCATATCCCGAAATTGGCGGCGCGCGGGTGGCCGCCGGGGATGACGTTGCCCTTCACGTCATAGAGCTCGCGCGAGTTGCTCGCCCAGGCCTCGGCGCCGGGGTGGCGCGGGTCGATATCGATCGCGATGCCGCGGCCCGTATCCTTGTCGGCGGGGGTCGACCACAGGACGGCGCCTGTCCTTGCGTCGAGCATCGCCGCGCCGCGATTGCCGCTCATCCGCATATTCTCGTGGACCCCGAACTTTTCGAGCCCGGGATGCGTCGGATCGAGGTCGGAGAGGTGCATCGCGTCGCCATGCCCTAGCCCGGACGACCACAGCCCCTTGCCATTGTCGTCGATGACCATCGACCCGTAGAACACTTCGTCGCGCCCGTCGCTATCGACATCGGCGACCGAGAGCTGGTGGTTGCCGTTGCCGCCGAACTTCTCGTTGCCGGGCGCCGCGCTGTCGAACAGCCAGCGCCGGGTCAGCTTGCCGCCCCGGTAATCCCAGGCGGCGACGGTCGAGCGCGCATAGTAACCGCGTCCGAACACCAGGCTCGGCCGGTGCCCGTCGAGATAGGCGACGCCCGCGAGATAGCGCTCGGAGCGGTTGCCATAGCCGTCGCCCCAGCTCGCGTTCATCCGGTCGTAGCTCGGATTGTCGCCGCTGGGGTCGCGCGACGGCGCGTAGGGTGCGGTGGCGAGCACGCGGCCGGTCATTCCGTCGAATACCGTCAGATATTCGGGGCCCTTGAGGATGCGGCCCTTCAATTCGGACACCTTCTTGCCGTCGGGGAGCACCTTGGCGCCGGTGCGGTCGTCGACGTCGACTTCGCCCTCGCGGCTGGTCCAGCTGCCGTGCGGGTCGCCGATCATCCGATTAGTGCCGTCGACGGTGCCGTCCGCGGTCTTCATCGCGATCTCGGCGCGGCCATCGCCGTCGAGATCATAGACCATGAACTGGGTGTAATGCGCGCCCGATCGGATGTTGGGCCCGAGATTGATCCGCCACAGCTTCTTGCCGTCGAGCGTATAGGCGTCGAGCATCGTCGCGCCGGTATAGCCCGAAAAGGCATTGTCCTTGGCGATCGACGGATACCATTTGACGATCAGCTCGTAGCGGCCGTCGCCGTCGAGATCGCCGACCGAGGCATCGTTGGCGGAATAGCTATAGCTCTCGCCGTCGGCAGTGCGCCCGTCGGCGGGCTTGTCGAGCGGGATCGACAGATAGCCATTGGCCCAAGCCGCCACGCCGGCGCCGCGCGCCGACAGCGCATAATGCGAGGTCGCGCTGCCGGTGCGATCGAGGAAGCTCGTCGCCTGGTTGCCGCGCACCTGCGCGATCGGCTTGCCGTCGCGGTAGAGCGTGAAGCGCGCGTCCCGCGCGTCGGTCGCGAGCAGCCGCCACGAGACATGGTTTCCGCCACCGGTTGCGGGCACCGCGACGAGCGCGCGATCGAGCCGTTCGACTTGCCGTCCCGCCACGATCGGCGCCGCGTGCGCAGGAATCGTTGATGCGATGATCAGAGCCGCCAGCATGAACCTCTCCGGACTTGTTTTCCGCAAGCTGCCTCCGCCAGCGTGCCAAGTCAATCATATCCCAATAAATGGCATGGATATTTATATTTCGGGATCATGGCGCAAAGAGGCGGGCCGCCACGAACGGCGGCCCGCAGGGAGGCAAGGTTTCAGAACTGGAAGTTCACGCCGAAATTGAACGTCCGCCCGATCCGGGTCTGGAACAGCGTGTCCTTGCGGACGCTGTCGATGTAGAGGTTGTTGCGCTCGTCGGTGAGGTTCTGCACCTCGAGGATCGCCTTGATGTTGTCGGTGATCCCATAGGATGCCGAGGCGTCGACGAACATGTTCGGCGAATTGCCCTGCAAGTCGCTGCCGGCGGAGGCGGGGATGCCGCGGATGTAGCGGTCGCGGTAGCTCGCCGTCGCGCGAATGCTGAACTTGCTGTCCTCGTAGAACAGCGTGCCGCTCGCCGTGTTCGGCGACAGGCCGATCAGGTCCGCGTTCGTGGTGACGGTGGGTACGCCCTGCGGCGTGGCGGCAAGGATGTAGGTGATCTTCGAGGTGACGTGCGTGTAATTGGCGAGCACGCCGAAATGCGACAGGAAGCCGGGCAAAAAGTCCAGCTGGATCTGCGCATTGGCTTCGACGCCTTCCAGCGGCCCGCCGGGCGTGTTCACCGGCTTGCTGATCGTGAAGATCTCCGTCGGCAAGGTGTTGGTGTTGGCGAGCAATGCGTCCGGAAGCCCGAGCTCGTTGAACGGAAGCTGGCTCGGCTTGCGCTGGACGAAGCTCTTGATGTCTTTCTTGAAATAGGCGACCGACAGCAGCGATCCGGGCTTGAAATACCATTCCACCGCCGCGTCGAACGTGTTGGCGCGGATGGGATCGAGGAACGGGTTGTTGATGTTGCCGGTGCGCGTCGTCGCGGTGATACCGCTGGTGGGCGCGAGCTGGCCGAGCTCCGGTCGCGACATCACCTTGGCGGCGGACAGGCGGATGATGAGGTTTTCGACCGGCTCGATCGCGACATTGCCCGAGGGCAGCCAATCGTCATAGCCCCGTAGCACCTGGCCATATTGCCCGCGCAAATTGGTCGGCGTCGATCCCACGGGCGCGCCCACCGAGACGTAGCCCGAAGCCAGCATGTCGGTGCGAACATAGCGGACGCCGATGTCGCCGCGCAGCTTCACCGGCAGCGCATCCTCGGTGTTGAAGGTGGTCATCACATAAGCGCTCTTGACCTCCTCGCGGATCCGCGAGGCGGCGGCGCCGCATTCGGTGCGGCAGAAGCGGACCGAGTCATAGTCGAACACCTGGTCCCATTTGTCCGGATCGATCGCCGCCCAGCTCGCCGGGGCGCCGGCGCCGAACAATTTGTCGAGCCCGCTGATCTGGCGGGTGATGCTGGCGAGGCTGGTGCCGGCGGGAAGCGCGCGAACGATCGTGTCGGCGGTGTAGGGGCTCGAACCCCAGGCAACATAGTCGCTCCGGCGATACTGCGCACCGATCTTGAGCTTCAGGCCGCGATCCACGTCCCAATCCGTGTTGACCTCGGCAGTCAGGTTGTCGGTCTGGTTCTTCGAGGGTTTGCCCTGGAAGCTGAACCCGCCGAGCACCGTGGTGCCGTTCCCGGTCGACGGCGCATAATTGAAGTTCGCTGGGTTGGAGACGTCGAACCCGAAGCCGAGGAGGGGCGTCGCCCCGCCGTTGCGGAAGTCGATCGAGAAATTGTCAGTGTCGATCGCGTCCATGAAGGTCTGGAAACGCTTCGGCCCCCACCACACCGACTGGTTGATCCCGAAGAACAGCGAGAGTTCGAAGCTGTCGGTCAACCGGTGGCGGAGGTTGAAGTCGCCCTGCTTGAAGTCCGCGATGTAATGGTCGACCAGTCCTTCCGAGCGCACGTCGACGCCGTCAAACAGGCCGTAGACCAGCGATCCCTTGTCGTCGAATTGGAGGTCGCGGACCGACACCGCCGGCTGGCCCAGATTGGTGATGCTGCGGCCGAAGGACAGCCCGGCGATATAATTGTCGCGCCGCTCGACTTCGTAGCGCGAGTAGAGGGCGTCGACGCTGATGTCGGTATCGTCGTCGGGCGAGAATTGCACCGTCACCGTGCCGCCGACGCGCTCGGTATCCTGCTCCGAATTCACGTAGCGCGGGATGCGCGGCAGAAAGGCGCCGCTGCCCGGCACGCCGGGCAGGTCGGTGCGGCGCAGGTTGAACACGGCGGCATAGGCGGCCTGAGTGCTGGTCCGCGGATTGCCGGCGCTGCAATTGGCCGCGCTCGCGCCGACGTTGAACCCGCCCTGGGTGTAGCCCACCGGCGGGCTCACATAAGTGACGCCGTTCGACACGAAGCCGCCCGCCGGCGTGCAGAAGGGAAGTACGGGCGACGGGCCGTTGCCGTCGGGGTCTAGGCCGTTGGTGTTCGCTGAGAGGACGTCCACCGCCGAATAGCCGACTTCGCGGATGTGGCGCTTCTGATAGGCGACAGAAGCGAGGATTCCCCAGCTGTCGCCGAGCTTCTTCGAGACGAGCAGGGAGGCGCGCGGATCGACCTTCTTGCTGATCTGGTTGTAGACGCCGCGCGCGGTCGCCGAGAGGACGAAATCCTTGCTGTAGTCGAGCGGCTTGGGCGCCTTGAGATCCACGGTCGCGCCGAGCGAGCCTTCTTCTACGTCAGCCGAGGTCGTCTTGCGCACCGACAGCGCCGAGAAGATCTCGGTCGGGAAGACGTTGAAGTCGAAGCTGCGGCCCGAATTGCCCGCCCCGTAAATGTCCGACGAGCCGGTCTGCGAGGTGCCTTCCATGCCGTTGATGCGCACGCGGGTGAAACCCGAGCCCAGGCCGCGCACCGCGATGTTGCGACCCTCGCCGCCGTCGCCGCGCGACAACGCCACGCCGGGCACGCGCTGCATCGATTCGGCGAGGTTGCTGTCCGGGAATTTGCCGATGTCCTCGGCGACGATCGAATCGACCGCGGCGGTCTCCTCGCGCTTGATGTTGAGCGCGGTGTTGAGCGAGGCGCGGAAGCCCTGGACGACGATCTCGCCTTCGTCGGTCGTGGTGGGCGTCTGGCCCGCCGGATCGGCGGCGGGCGCGTCCTGCGCCGCTGCGGCTGGTGCCCATGCCAGCGCCAAGGCAAGCGCGACGCCGGAAACGCCGCCACCGCGAATACGCGAATACGATGCAACCCTCATGCTAAATCCCCTCCTATGAACCTGGCCGACCGCCCTGCTTTTGCCGGGTCGATCTCATTTCTTGTTCTTATTTCCCAATATATATGACTTAACGCAAAGCCCCCGCCAATCCCCCTTTTCGGGTTTGTCCGGCCGATGTGGGGTTTTGGTCACACTTCAGACACATGTCGGCGTGCGGAGGATGCCAAGCGCTGTCCACCGGTGTCAAATCGGACGCGGGTGGGGTGTGATCGCTTCAATTCGGAAGATTGTAATCCTCCCCCGGAGGGGGAGGGGAACCGTGAAGCGGTGGAGGGGTATTCTCCGCGGCCGACATAGCTCGTGGAGAATACCCCTCCGTCAGCCTGCGGCTGCCACCTCCCCCTCCGGGGGAGGATCAGTCGTCAATGACAGGCGGCGCTGCCGAGCGGCTTGGCGCGGGTAAGGTCGGGGCGTTCGGCGAGCACCTTGTCGGCGATCGGCAGCTTGAGCCCCTTGAGTTCCTGCGCGACGAGATTGGCCATCGCACGGCCGCCGAGCTCACTGAAATGCGTGTCGTCGTCGATGCCCTTGGGATAGGCCGCAACCTTGTCGGCAGGCGTGTAGTGCAGATAATATTTCTTCGAGCCTGCCTCGCCGGCGCTGCTCACCAGATCGAGCGAGCGGGCTTCGAGATCGATCAGCGGCGTGCCGGTGGTGACGACGAGCTCGCGCTCTACGCGCGAATATTCGGCGAAGTCGGCCTTGGCGCGCGCACCGTCGAACGAGCGGCGGGCAGGGGGCGTGACCAGCACCGGCACCAGCCCGCGCCCGCGCGACTCCCAGATCATCCGCAGCAAATTGTCGCGATAGAGCGTCGTCGCGGGCGCGTAGCGCTCGGGCCGCGAGACGCTGGCATCGTTATGCCCGAACTGGATCAGCACCACGTCGCCCAGTTTCGCCTCGGCGAGCAAGGCGTCCCATTTGCCCTCGGAGAGGAAGGTGCGCGTGCTGCGTCCGCCAACCGCGCGGTTGAGAACTTCGACGTCCGGCGCGAGCCCGCATTTGAGCATCATGCCCCAGCCGGTCTGCGGATAGCGGTCCGCACCGTAATTGGCGGCGGTTGAATCGCTGGCGATCAGGATGCGCTCCTGCGCCGCCGCCGGCAGCGCGAGCAGCAATGCGGCGGCGGCGAGGAGCGGGCGCATCACTGCAGGTTCACGAAGGCGCCGCCGTCGACCAGCAGCGCCGCGCCGGTGACATAGGCCGCCATGTCCGAGGCGAGGAAGACGATCGGGCCGGCAAGGTCCTCGGCTTGGCCGAGCCGTCCCAGCGGGATGCGGCCTTCCATATATTTGCGCTTCGCCTCGTCGGCGAGATCGTCCTTGTTGATCTCGGTGAGGATCGTGCCGGGGAGCACCGAATTGCAGCGGATCCCATGCTTGCCGAGCGCGATCGCGGTCGACTGCATCAGCGAGTGAAGCCCCGCCTTGGTCGGGGTGTAATGCGTCTGATGCTCGCCGCCGACCAGCGCCGAGATCGACGACACTGCGATCAGCGCGCCGCCATGGCCTTGCGCGACCATCTGGTTGGCCGCCGCCTGACACATGAAATAGCCGCCGAGCAGATTGACCTGCATGGTGCGCTGGACGGTCTCGACCGGCATGTCGAGGAAGGAGTGGAACGGGCAGATCCCGGCGTTCGACACCATCACGTCGACCTTGCCGAACGCCTCGACCGCTTTCCGCACGAACTCGGTCGCTGTCTCGGGCGCGGCGACGTCGCCCTTCACCGCGAGCCCGCGCTGGCCCGCGGCCTCGATCTCGGCGACGCACGCCGCGGCATCGTCATCGCGGCTGTGATAGTTGATGACGATGTCGGCGCCAGCCTTTGCCGCGCCCACCGCCGCGGCGCGTCCGATCCCGGTCGATGCACCCGTGACGAGCACGGTCTTGCCTTCCAACAACTTCACTCGAACTCTCCTGGTCTATCTGCGTGAGCGCCGCGGCGGACGCACGTCGGGGCTCCAGCCCAGATCGGTGCTGATCTGCCGCGCCGTATCGCGGACTTCGGCGCTCAGCGTCTCCATCCGCTCGTCGTCCATATATTGCGCCGCGCTCGACACGCTGATCGCCGCGACGATCTTGCCGGACACGTCGCGCACCGGCGCGGCGACGCATCGGATCTGGTCCTCATTCTCCTCGAGGTCGTAGGCATGGCCGGCATCGGCATAGCCGCGCATCCGATCGAACCAGGTGTCGCGGTCGGCACGCGGCGCGCCATGCGACTGATCGGCTTCGAACAGCCGCGTCCACTCCGCCTCGCTGGCGTCGACGAGCAGCGCCTTGCCGAGCCCGGTCGAGGTAAGGTGCTGGCGATCGCCGATCCGGCTCGAGATCTCGACGCGGCGGCGTCCCGGGATCTTGTCGAGATAGAGCGCGAGGTCGCCGTCCATCCGGCCGAGATGCACCGTGTCTTCGGATGCCGCGGCAAGCTCTTCCATCCGCGGGCGGGCGATCTGGACGATGTCGGCCTGGCTCTGCGCCAGGAACCCCAATTGGATCAGCTTCGGACCCAATTGATAGCCGTCGCGCGGCAGATAGGTGAGGAAGCCGCGATCGATGAGCGCATTGGCGAGGCGGTGCGTGGTCGAGCGGGTGAGGCCCATCCGCGCAGAAAGTTCGGCGAGCTTGACCGGGCCGTCGATCACCTTGTCGAGCATGTCGAGCCCGCGGATCAGCGTCTGGCTGCCCTGCACCTTCGGACCGGCCTTCTTGGCCGCCGGTTCCGATTCAGCGTTTGACGTGTCGCGTCTCATCTCGTAACATCCTATCCCATAAAGTGAGAAAGTAAAGCATCAGGAGGGGTGCGCAGCGGCGGAGCATTTCGGCACCGCCACACCCGTTCAACCAGGCATTGCGGCGCGGCGTATCATATGATGGTACGTCATGCTTGCAACTTTTCACATTATCAGTCGGCGAGTCCAGATTTGGCATGGACCGCGCGAAGAGGGTTCAGAGACGTGGCTGCAGCCGGGCTTTCGAAGATCAAGCACGTTCGTGCATTCACCGTTCGGGGCGGTGGCGCCGATTATCACGATCAGGGCGAAGGCCACTGGATCGACAACCACATCGCCACGCCGATGGCGCGCTATCCCGAATATCGCCAATCGCGGCAGAGCTTTGGCATCAACGTGCTCGGCACGCTGATCGTTGAGATCGAGGCCGAGGACGGCACAATCGGCTTCGCGGTGACCACCGGCGGCGAGCCCGCCGCGTTCATCGTCGAGAAGCATCTCGCGCGCTTCCTGGAGGGGCGTGACCCCCGCGAAGTCGAGAAGATCTGGGACCAGATGTACTTCTCGACTCAATATTATGGCCGCAAGGGCTTGGTCGTGAACGCGATCTCGGGCGTCGACTTGGCGCTCTGGGACCTGCTCGGCAAATTGCGCGGCGAGCCGGTCTATCAGATGCTCGGCGGCGCGGTGCGCGACGAGCTGCGATTCTACGCCACCGGCGCGCGGCCCGACGTCGCCAAGGAACTTGGCTTCATCGGCGGCAAGCTGCCGCTGCACCACGGACCCGCAGAGGGTCTCGAAGGCCTGCACAAGAACATCGCCGAGCTGGCCGACATGCGGTCGAAGGTCGGCGACGACTTCTGGCTGATGCTCGATTGCTGGATGAGCCTCGACCTCGACTATGCCACGCGTCTCGCGCACCGCGCGTACGACGAGTGCGGTCTGAAGTGGATCGAGGAGGCGCTCAGCCCCGACGATTACTGGGCCTATGCTGCACTCAAGCAGAACGCCCCTAAGGGCCTGCTCGTCACCACCGGCGAGCATGAGGCGACCCGCTGGGGCTTCCGCATGCTGATGGACATGGAGTGCTGCGACATCATCCAGCCCGACGTGGGCTGGTGCGGCGGCGTCACCGAGCTGATCAAGATCGCCAATTACGCCGACAGCAAGGGCGTGCTGATGATCCCGCACGGCTCGAGCGTGTACAGCTACCACTTCGTCATCACCCGGCATAACTCGCCCTTCGCCGAGTTCCTGATGATGCACCCGGGGCCGACCGAGGTCGTCCCGATGTTCCACCCGCAATTGATCGGCGAGCCGGTGCCCCAGAACGGGCGCCTGCACGTGAGCGCGCTCGACAAGCCCGGCTTCGGGGTCGAGCTCAATCGCGACCTGCCGATGCACCGCCCCTATACGCATTGAGACTGAGAGACCCGAACCATGAAACTCTGCCGTTTTGGACCCGCCGGTAGCGAGAAGCCCGGCCTGATCGATGCCGACGGCGCGATCCGTGACCTGTCCGGCGTCGTCGCCGATATCGGTCCCGCCGAGCTCTCGGCCGAGAGCCTCGCCAAGCTCGCCGCGATCGACCCAGCCTCGCTGCCGCTGGTCGAGGGCTCGCCGCGCTACGGTTCTTGCGTCACCGGCACCCGCCAGTTCGTCGCGATCGGCCTCAACTATGTCGACCACGCCCATGAATCGAACCTGCCGATTCCCGAGGAGCCGGTGGTGTTCAACAAGTGGGTGAGCTGCATCCAGGGCCCGAATGATCCGGTCACGATCCCCAAGGATTCGAAGAAGACGGATTGGGAAGTCGAGCTCGGCATCGTCATCGGCACCGCCGCGAACAACGTGTCCGAGGCCGACGCGCTCAATCACGTCGCCGGCTATTGCGTCGTCAACGACGTATCCGAGCGCCACTGGCAGGCCGAGCGCGGCATGACCTGGGACAAGGGCAAGGGCTTCCCGACCTTCGGCCCGATCGGCCCGTGGATGGTCACCGCGGACGAGGTCGGCGATCCGCAGAACCTGTCGATGTGGCTGTCGGTCAACGGTAAGAAGGTTCAGGACGGCAACACCAAGACGATGATCTTCAACGTCCAGCAGATCGTCGCCTACCTGTCGCAGATCATGACTTTGCTGCCGGGTGACGTGATCACCACCGGCACGCCTCCCGGCGTCGGTCTCGGCCAGAAGCCCGAGCCCTGGTATCTCAAGGCCGGCGACGTCGTCGAACTCGGCATCGAGAAGCTCGGCCAGCAGCGCCAGGAATTCGTCGCGTGGACCGCGCAATGAGCGTATTCGCAGGACGTTTCGAGGGCCGCACCGCGATCATCACCGGCGGCGCCTCGGGCCTCGGCCGCGCCGTCGCCAAGCGCTTCGTTGCGGAGGGCGGCAAGGTCGCGCTCTGGGATGTCAACGCTGACGCAATCGCCGAGGCCGCCGCCGAAGTCGGCGCGGCGCACACCGAGCAACTCGACGTGTCGGACGCGGCGGCGGTCGCCGCGGCAGCGGATGCCACCGCCGCGGCGCTCGGGCGCGTCGATGTGCTGGTCTGCTCGGCGGGGATCACCGGCGCCACCGGCCCGGTTCACGAATATCCGCTCGACAGCTGGCAGCGCGTGATCGACATCAATCTGAACGGGCTGTTCTATTGCTGCCGCTCGGTCGTGCCGCACATGCTGGCGAACGGCTATGGCCGCATCGTCAACGTCTCGTCAGTGGCGGGCAAGGAAGGTAATCCCAATGCCTCGGCCTATTCTGCGTCGAAGGCAGGCGTGATCGGCCTGACCAAGTCGCTCGGCAAGGAACTGGCGGGCAAGGGGATCATCGCCAACGCGCTGACCCCTGCGACCTTCGAGAGCCCGATCCTCGAGCAGCTTCCGGCGAGCCAGGTCGATTACATGCGCTCGAAGATCCCGATGGGCCGGCTCGGCGAAGCCGAGGAGAGCGCCGCGATGATCCTGTTCATGGCGAGCGAGGAGTGCAGCTTCACCACCGCCTCGACCTTCGATACGTCGGGAGGCCGGACGACGTACTAAGAACAAAGCCCCTCCCCTTCAGGGGAGGGGTTGGGGGTTGGGGATGTCTCATAGAGCCTGCGCTTGCGGACAGGCCCCACCC
>NZ_JBYSXG010000035.1:0-52204 GCF_058782005.1 Sphingomonas sp. FW306-1B-B10E | reverse complement strand
CCCCCGACCCCTCCCGCTTGCGGGAGGGGAGCGCAGACGGCGAGGCCGACGCCAAACCCCACATCGTCGCGATCGATTACGGCTCGAAGCACAACATCTTCCGCAACCTTGCCCGTGCCGGCGCGCGCGTCACCGTGCTCCCCGCCACGGCCACCTTCGAGCAGGCGATGTCCTTCGCTCCAGACGGCTTCTTCCTGTCGAACGGCCCCGGCGACCCCGCCGCGACCGCCGAATATGCCGTCCCGGTGATCCGGCAGATGCTTGACAGCGGCAAGCCGGTGTTCGGCATTTGCCTCGGCCACCAGCTAATGGCGTTGGCGGTGGGCGCGCAGACCTCGAAAATGTTCCAGGGCCATCGCGGTGCCAACCACCCGGTCAAGCGGCTCGCCGACGGCGCGGTCGAAATCACGTCTATGAACCACGGCTTCGCCGTGCTCGGCGAGACGCTGCCGGCGAATGCGCGCGAGACGCATGTGTCGCTGTTCGACGGGTCGAACGCAGGCTTCGAACTGACCGATCGGCCGGCCTTCGCGGTGCAATATCACCCCGAGGCCAGCCCGGGGCCGCAGGACAGTCTGTATTTGTTCGAGCGGTTCGTGGGGATGATGAAATGAGCGTCGATAAGTACGCAGAATTTCTCTTTTTGAACCATATCATGTCTGGTGACTTTGACCGGCAAGCGGCTGACCGGTGGATGTTAGCTTCAGAGTTGCGACAGCAATTTATCGACGCCCTAGATATTGCTTTTGAGAATCGCGGGTATGACATCGGTGGCCGATACCACGAGATGGTCGATCTACATCTGAAAGGGATGGGCGAGGCAGGTGTCATCGCCAGAGAGGGAGACCGATATACAGGCGAGTTTTCTTCTATCGGTATCAACTCCAAAGATGAATATGCGAAAAGAGTATTGAAGGATAGTGAAGTTGCGAAACGCATTTCTCGGCTGGGTGACGAGGCATTATCACGCGCACTGGCGAGCCTAAGTCTTGAAGAGGGGTGGCGCAGCTCGCTGGAAAATGACTTACCAGGTGCCGCCAAGGAGGGCGCTGCCACCATTGCGCAAATCGAGGTGCCTGCAGCAGACCGAGTTGTACGACTAGATCACAATCAAATTGGGGAGGCAAACGCATCCCTTTCTGAGATTGTTGAGGCATTGGAGCAAGACAATGGTGATCCTGACCAGCCCGGCCTGAGAGAGCGTCTATTGGGACAGATCAAGGCTGGCAGAGAATTGATCCGCGCCGGCGAGTACAAAGCTTATTTGCTGTATGAGGTTCTCGTTCGCGCTCTAGGAGAACTTATCAAACGTTATACCAATCCAGCGATCGTTGCGTTGGCAAATGCTTTGCTCGGCGCCGTCGTTTCACAACTTCTTCAGGCGAGCTAATGCCCAAACGCACCGACATCTCCTCCATCCTCGTCATCGGCGCGGGGCCGATCGTTATCGGCCAGGCGTGCGAGTTCGATTATTCGGGCACGCAGGCCATTAAAGCCCTCAAGGAAGAGGGCTATCGCATCGTCCTGGTCAATTCGAACCCGGCGACGATCATGACCGATCCCGAGCTCGCCGACGCGACCTATGTCGAGCCGATCACCCCGGCGATCGTCGCCAAGATCATCGAGAAGGAGCGCCCCGATGCGGTGCTCCCGACGATGGGCGGGCAGACCGCGCTCAACACCGCGCTGGCGCTGGCCAATGACGGCACGCTGGAGAAGTTCGGCTGCATCATGATCGGCGCCGATGCCGAGGCGATCGACAAGGCCGAGGACCGGCTGAAGTTCAAGGACGCGATGACCAAGATCGGGCTCGAAAGCGCCCGCTCGGCGATCGCGCACACCGAAGCCGAAGCGCTGGCCGGGCTCGAGCATGTCGGGCTGCCGGCGATCATCCGCCCGAGCTTCACCATGGGCGGATCGGGCGGCGGCATCGCCTATAATCGCGAGGAATTCATCGCGATCGTCCGCTCCGGGCTCGACCTGTCGCCGACCACCGAAGTGCTGATCGAGGAATCGCTGCTCGGCTGGAAGGAATATGAGATGGAAGTGGTCCGCGACCGTGCGGACAACGCCATCATCATCTGCAGCATCGAGAATGTCGATGCCATGGGCACGCATACCGGCGACTCGATCACCGTCGCGCCGGCGCTGACGCTGACCGACAAGGAATACCAGATCATGCGCAACGCATCGATCGCGGTGCTTCGCGAAATCGGCGTCGAAACCGGCGGCTCGAACGTGCAGTTCGCAGTGAATCCGAAGGACGGCCGGCTGATCGTCATCGAGATGAACCCGCGCGTGTCGCGCAGCTCGGCGCTGGCATCGAAGGCAACCGGCTTCCCGATCGCCAAGGTCGCGGCCAAGCTGGCGGTCGGCTACACGCTCGACGAGATCACCAACGACATCACCGGGGCGACCCCGGCGTCGTTCGAGCCGACGATCGACTACGTCGTCACCAAGATCCCGCGTTTCGCCTTCGAGAAGTTCAAGGGGGCCGAGGCGACCCTCGGCACTGCGATGAAGTCGGTCGGCGAAGTCATGGCGATCGGCCGCAACATCCATGAATCGATGCAGAAGGCCTTGCGGGGGCTCGAAACGGGCTTGAGCGGGTTCAACAATGTCGATCGCCTCGCCGGCGCGCCGCGCGACGAGATCGAGGCGGCGCTCGCGATCCGCTCGCCGGACCGGCTGCTGATCGCCGCGCAGGCGCTGCGCGAGGGCTTCACCGTTGCCGAAGTCCAGGCGCTGACTGCCTACGATCCCTGGTTCCTTGAGCGGATCGCCGAGATCGTCGAGGCCGAGGAGCAGGTGTGTCGCGGCGGCCTGCCGCAGGACGCCGCGGGGATGCGTAAGCTGAAGGCAATGGGGTTCAGCGACAAGCGCCTCGCCTTCCTCGCGCTCAAGTCGGTCAACATGCGTGCGGGCTCCGAGCGTATGGCGCGCAGCCACGGACTGATCGGCGAGGTCGCCAAGGCGATGTCGGGCGGGGTGACCGAGGGCGACGTGCGCAAGCTGCGCCACAAGCTCGGCGTGCGCCCCGTCTTCAAGCGGATTGACACCTGTGCGGCCGAGTTCGAGGCGAAGACGCCCTACATGTACTCGACCTACGAGGCGCCGAGCTTCGGCGAGCCGGAGAACGAGTCCAATCCGACCGACCGCAAGAAGATCGTCATCCTAGGCGGCGGTCCGAACCGGATCGGGCAGGGAATCGAATTCGACTATTGCTGCTGCCACGCCTGCTTCGCGCTGGCCGACGCCGGCTATGAGACGATCATGGTCAATTGCAACCCGGAGACGGTGAGCACCGACTATGACACTTCGGACCGGCTCTATTTCGAGCCGCTGACCGCGGAAGACGTGCTCGAGATCCTCGAAGTCGAGAAGTCGAACGGCACGCTGGTCGGGGTGATCGTCCAGTTCGGCGGGCAGACCCCGCTCAACCTCGCCAAGGCGCTCGAGGATGCCGGCATCCCGATCCTGGGCACCAGCCCCGACGCGATCGACTTGGCCGAGGACCGCGAGCGCTTCGCCGATCTCGTCGCCAAGCTCGGGCTCAAGCAGCCCGCCAACGGCCTGGCGCGCAGCCGCGACGAGGCGGTGGCGGCGGCCGAGCGGATCGGCTTTCCGGTGCTGATGCGCCCGAGCTACGTGCTCGGCGGGCGCGCGATGGAGATCGTCGACACCCTCCAGCAGCTCGACGATTATATCCAGACCGCGGTCCAGGTCTCGGGCGACAGCCCGGTGCTGATCGACCAGTATCTGCGCGACGCGATCGAAGTCGATGTCGACGCGATCTCGGATGGCGAGGACGTGGTGGTCGCTGGCGTGCTCCAGCATATCGAGGAAGCCGGCGTCCATTCGGGCGACAGCGCCTGCTCGATCCCGCCCTACAGCCTCTCGGCCGAGATCGTCGCCGAGATCGAGAAGCAGACCGAGGCGCTTGCCCGGGCGCTCAAGGTCAAGGGGCTGATGAACATCCAGTTCGCAGTCAAGGATGGCCAGGTCTACCTCATCGAGGTCAACCCGCGCGCCAGCCGCACGGTCCCATTCGTCGCCAAGGCGATCGGGACGCCGGTCGCCAAGATCGCCAGCCGGGTGATGGCGGGGGAGAAGCTTCGCGACTTGCCGAAGATCGATCGAAACATCGACCATATCGCGGTCAAGGAAGCGGTGTTTCCCTGGGCGCGCTTCCCAGGTGTCGATCCAGTGCTCTCGCCAGAGATGAAGTCGACTGGCGAAGTGATGGGGATCGACAGTGATTTCGCCACCGCTTTCGCCAAGTCGCAGCTCGGCGCCGGCACAGTGCTGCCGTCGTCGGGGACCTTGTTCGTCAGCGTCAAGGACAGCGACAAGCCGGTGGTTCTGCCGGGGGTGCAGATCCTCGCGCGGCTGGGCTTCAAGATCATCGCGACCGGCGGGACCGCGGACTATCTCGAGGCCGAGGGCATCGCGGTCGAGCGGGTCAATAAGGTCGCGCAGGGGCGGCCGCACATCGTCGACCGGATCGCCGACGGCGACGTCGCCCTGATCTTCAACACCACCGAAGGCTGGCAGTCGCTCAAGGATTCGTCGAGCATCCGGGCGACCGCGATGGCACAGAAGATCCCATATTTCACCACTGCACCGGCGAGCGTTGCCACCGCCCGCGCGATCGAGGCGCTCGGCAAGCACAGCCTTGGCGTCCAGCCGCTGCAGGCGTTTTACGGGAGCCGGTGACAGGTTCTCCTCCCGCTTGCGGGAGCGGCTAGGGGAGGGTGCGACGAGGCGGTTCTATCCGACCCACGCACGTCAGGCCCTCCCCCGCCCCTCCCGCAGGCGGAAGGGGAGCGAAGGCGGCGCCCGATGGGCTCGACGAATTACGGCATCAATCGGGCGGACGCTTGAAGTTTGCCCTTCGCAGCCTTATTATTCGCAATCGCACAATTGAACTCCCCCAATCGATGTTAATGTGCGGGCGTACCCCATGTGGGACGCTTGGGGATCGAGGCGTTTGAAGGGCGGAATGGAATGGCGACGGTCGATAAGATGCCGATGCTCAAAGAGGGCTATGAGAAGCTCACTGCCGAGCTGAAGCGCCTCAAAACGGAACGCCCGCTGATCGTGGATGCGATCGAGGAAGCCCGCGCGCACGGCGACCTTTCGGAAAACGCCGAATATCATGCCGCCAAGGAGCAGCAGGGCCAGAACGAAGCGACGATCGCGGATATCGAAGGCAAGCTCAGCCGTGCCCAGATCATCGATCCCAAAGACCTGTCGGGCGACAAGGTCGTGTTCGGCGCGACGGTGACCCTGCTCGACGAGGACGACAAGCCGATCAAATATCAGATCGTCGGCGAGACCGAGGCGGACGCCAGCAAGGGCCGCATCTCGTACAATTCGCCGATCGGCCGCGCGCTGATCGGGCGCAAGGTCGATGAAGAGGTGGAGGTCTCGGTGCCCGCGGGCGACCGCTATTACCTCGTCTCCAAGATCGAATTCATCTGAGCGGAGTGCATCTCCCCCGCGGCCGCTTCACCGACGCGCTGATCGCGCTGTCGGCGTTCGTGCTGCTGTTCGTCGGGGTGCTCGTCGGGTTTCGGAACGCCGCGATCACCTTCGGCTTCCTGCCGCTCGAATTCTCGACCGGCGCGTGGCAGAGCCATGTGCTGGGTGCCGCGCTCTCGCCGCTCGCCTCCGCGTTCATCCCGACCGATCCGCTGTCGGCGATCTTCAACCTCGTCTTCCTGCTGATCGCGGGGCGCTTCGTCGAGCGCGCGATCGGCCCGGTGGGGCTGGGGATCACGTTCGTCCTGGCCTGCTATTCCGGCGCGATCGGGCGGCTGCTGTTCACGCCGCAATCGCCGATCCCGAGCGCAGGGCTCGAATCGGCGCTGTTCGGCGTGGTGGGCAGCTATTTCATGCTCTACGGTGTGCCGGCGACCTTGCCGATCTCGCGGCGCTTCGGGCGGGTCGGCCAGATCGCGATCCTCGCCTTGATCTGGATCGGGTTTCAGCTGGTGTTCGCGCTTGCCGCGGGCAGCTTCGATCCGTCGACCGCGGTGGTCGCGCCGGTGTTCGGGCTGATCGCGGGTATCGCGCTGGCGAAGCCGCTGCTGGCGTGGCGCTATCGCGGCGCGTGAGCGTCGAATGCGCACGCCCCCGCTGACCGCTACCGCGACGATCGCGTGTGTCACGATCGTCCTCAGCGTCGCGGCAATGCTCGCGCCGGACTGGGTCGATGCGCCGATGCGCGCCGGTTTCATTCCCGCCCGCGCAAGCGGCACTGCCACCGATTATGCCGCCGTCCCGATGCTGCTCACCCCGCTGAGCTCAGCGTTCGTCCATGCCGGCATGCTGCACCTCGTCAGCAACTTGCTGATCCTCGTCTTCACCGGCTTGCAGTGCGAGCGTGCGATCGGGGCGTGGCGGGTTGCGGGCCTTTATCTCATCGGCGCCTATGCGGCGGCCTTCGCGCAGTGGCTTCCCGACCCGATGGCGGTCACCCCGATGGTCGGCGCGAGCGGCGCGGCGTCGGCGCTGTTCGGCGCTTATTCGCTGTTGTTCGGACGGCCGCGCGCAATCGTGATTCCGCCGCTAAAAGCATGGCAGGTCCACGCGTTGTGGCTCGCGGCGGCGTGGATCGCGATCAGCCTGCTGACCGCTTATGCCTTCCGGCTGGAAGGCGTGGCGGTCGCGGCTGCGGCGCATATCGGCGGTTTCCTCGCCGGGCTCGTGCTCGCACGGCCGCTGCTGCGCTGGCGCAGGCGGCGCGTGCGGCGTGCCTCAGTCGGCTGAGCCGGGCAGCTTGGGTTCGAGCATCCGATGGAGATGGACGACGACATAGCGCATTTCGGCGTCGTCGACGGTGCGCTGCGCGGCGGCGCGCCATGCCTTTTCGGCACTGGCATAATCGGGGAAGATCCCGACGACGTCGAGCTTGGAGGGGTCGACGAAGTCGAGCGTCTGCGGATCGGTCACGCGACCGCCGAAGACGAGGTGCAGCTTGCTCATGGAAACTCCTGGGGAGAGCGATTTGGCGCCGCCCTTAACGGGCAAAGCCGCAACCGCTCAACCCCGAAGTGACCCTTAGGCTTTTTGACCCGAGGTCTTGGCGGCCTCGATGATGTTGCCGAACAGCGCGCCCACGCGCTCCTTGGTGGCATCGCGGTCCGGGATCAGCGAGTCGATCTCCTGCCGTCCGGCATCCTTGGCGGCCTGGACAGCGGCAGTGGCGCGCTCGGCCAGCTGGCGGCCGACCGGCGCGAGCAGCTCGCGCTCCTTCGCCGCACGCGGCAGCAGAACGCCCGCCAGCACGCCCAGCGCGGCGCCGCCGGCGAGCAATGCGGCGGGATTGTTGCCGATGCCGTCTACGCTCTGGCGCGCGCTTTTCGGTGCGCCGGCATTACGGGTGGCGGCGCCGGGCTTCGCAGTGCTGCTCTCGGTGCTCATAGGGAGTTTCCTTTCTTCGCGTTCTTCGCGGGTGACTTGCGGTTCAAACCATCGACGGGGGAGGCGGTTTCATCGGGAGCGGTGAAGCAGCTTGCCGATCCACCCTCGCGCGAAGACGAGGCCGACCGCACCCGCGACGGCCGCCGCGGCGAGCGGGCGGCTGCGGACCGCTTCGGCGCCCTTGCGGGCAGTGGAGGCGACGCCCTGCGCCGCGGTTTCGACGGCATTCTGCGCGAGGTTCGCGGGCTTCAATCGCTCCTGCACCTCGCCGAGCGTGGCGAACATCCGGGCGCGCGCGATCTCGATCTGCGCCTCGGCCGCGAGCAACTCGGGATCGGTGCTCATGGCTTGCTCCCAAACAAGCGCTGGACATGTTTGGCCGCCAGCCACCCGAGCAGACCCGACACGGCCAGCGCGCCGAGGATCACGATCAACGTTGCCCACCAAGGCCCCACCAGCGGCGTCAGCGCGAGGATGAGGCCGACCAGCAGCGCAGTGACCGCGCATAGCGCGATCACCAGCGCCACGACGCCGAAGATCAGTCCGAGCTTCGCCTCGCCGAGCTTGCTCGCCGCGAGCTTGCGGTAATAGCCGATTTCGGCGCGGGCATAGGCCTTGCCGTCTTCGACCAGACGCCCGATCAGGACGCCGATGCTTTCTTCGCTCTCCGGCTCGGCCACCCCCCGGCGTCCTGTCAGGCGTCGGTCGTGTCGACGGGCACGCGCTCGCCGAGATCGGAGGCGGCATCGACGCCGGACTTGATCAACCGCGCCAGCACGAAGCCCACCGCGGCGGCAGCGCCGACCGCGATGACCGGGCTCTTTCGCACCAATTCACTGGCGTCCGCGATCAAGTCGTCGATTTCCTTGCCGCGCAGGCCATCGGCGAGGCTGGTGACCCCCTGAGCAGCCGACCGCGCATATTTGCCATATTCCTCGCCGAGCCGGGCGTCGACGTCGAGTGCTGCACCCTCGAACATCTTGGCAACTTCGTCGAGCGCGCTCGTCGCGCGATCCTTGCCTTGGCCGGCGAACTCGCGAGCGCGATCCGCAGCCTGAGTGCCAAATTTGGCAGCTTCATCCTTGAGATGCTGCGTCGAGCTGCGCTTCGGCTCGCCGAGGTCGTCCGCCGCGTCGAAATTGATCGCCGCGGGACCGTCGTTGCTTGCAGTCGCCTCCAGTTTGGGATCCGCTTCGAAGCTCACCTGCTCGCTACCCGTGGAAGCGCCGCCAGTGGAATTGTTCGTCTCGTCAGCCATGCGATGGGCCCTTTCCGTTACTCGTGCAGAGAACCATGGCCGTGCGCGCCGGTTCCATCCTCTGCGTTGCCCGGGGGCGTGGGAGCGGTTAGAGGCTCGCGCGCGCCTTCGGGCAATCCGACATACCCTGATAGGGAGACCGTTACGTGACCGCAATCATCGACATCCATGCCCGCCAGATCCTCGATAGCCGCGGCAACCCGACGGTCGAGGTCGACGTGCTGCTCGAGGACGGCAGCTTCGGCCGCGCCGCGGTACCTTCGGGAGCGTCGACCGGGGCGCACGAGGCGGTCGAGAAGCGCGACGGCGACAAGTCGCGCTGGCTGGGCAAGGGCGTCGAAGCGGCGGTGCAGGCTGTCAACAGCGAGATCGCCGAGGAAGTGCTCGGGCTCGACGCCGAGGACCAGCCCGATCTCGATCGCGCGATGATCGAGCTGGACGGCACCGAGAATAAGGGCCGGCTGGGCGCCAACGCGATCCTAGGGGTCAGTCTCGCCGCAGCCAAGGCGGCGGCGGATGCGCGCGGGCTGCCACTCTATCGCTATGTTGGCGGGGTCAACGCGCATGTCCTGCCGGTGCCGATGATGAACATCATCAATGGCGGCGAGCATGCCGACAATCCGATCGACTTCCAGGAATTCATGATCGTCCCCGTCGGTGCCGAGAACATCGTCGAGGCGGTGCGCTGCGGCTCGGAGATCTTTCACACGCTCAAGAAGAAGCTGTCCGAGAAGGGTCTCGCGACCGGCGTCGGCGACGAGGGCGGCTTCGCGCCCAATCTCAGCTCGACCACCGACGCGCTCGACTTCATCATGTCGAGCATCGAGGCGGCGGGCTACAAGCCCGGCGATGACGTGATGCTCGCGCTCGATTGCGCAGCGACCGAATATTACAAGGACGGCGCCTACAAGATGGTGGGCGAGGGCAAGACCTTCTCTAGCCAGGAGAATGTCGAATTCCTCGCCGGCCTCGCGGCCAAATACCCGATCTTCTCGATCGAGGACGGCATGGCCGAGGACGATTGGGAGGGCTGGAAGGCGCTGACCGACGCGATCGGCGGCAAGGTCCAGCTGGTCGGCGACGATCTCTTCGTGACCAACCCCAAGCGCCTGCAGCGCGGGATCGAGAGCGGCACCGCCAATTCGCTGCTGGTCAAGGTCAACCAGATCGGGACGCTGACCGAGACGCTCGCCGCGGTGAGCCTGGCGCAGCGCTCTTCCTATACCGCGGTGATGTCGCACCGCTCGGGCGAGACCGAGGACGCGACGATCGCCGACCTCGCGGTTGCGACCAATTGCGGACAGATCAAGACGGGCAGCCTCGCGCGCTCGGACCGGCTCGCCAAGTACAACCAGCTGATTCGCATCGAGGAAGAGCTGGGCGACGCTGCGCGTTATGCCGGGCGTTCGGTCCTCAAGGCCTGACCAAACCTCGTCACCCCCGGCCCGAGGCCGGGGTGACGGGGTAAGGGAAAACCGAACCTTGATCTCTCCTCATGGTTAAGCCAGAATCAACCACATGGCGCGCACCTCTCCGATCAACACCCTTTTGCGCCGCGCGGGGCTCCCTGCCGCGGTGCTGATCGCCATCGGCTTTTTCGGCTATAATGCGGTGCTCGGACCGACCGGCATCGTCGCCGCGCGCGCGACCAAGGCCGAGCTCGCGCAGAAGAATGTCGAATATGCCGCGCTCGCCAAGAAGCGCGCCGAGCTCAAGAATCGCGTCGACCTGCTCGATCCGAAGCGGGGCGCCGATCCCGACATGGTCGACGAACTGGTGCGCAAGCAGCTCAACGTCGCGCGCCCCGACGAAGTGATCGTCCCGCTCAACAACTGAGTCACTTGCCGACGCGAATCCGCCGGAAGCGGGCTTCGACCAAGCTATAGGCACCGAACAGCATCAGCCCGAGCGCCACGATCGCGAGCAACAGCGGCCCCTGCGGCTGTTCGCGCAGCGTGCGCAACGCCTGGCCGATCCCGCCGGCTTCGTCGGGGCTCGCCTCGATCGCGGCGTGGAGCAGGAACCAGCCGACCAGCAGGAAGACGATCGCGCGGGCGGCATAGCCGATTTGTCCGGTGAGGCACACATAGCGCGGCAAGGGCACGTCGCCGGCCAGCTCGCGGGCGAATCTGCCGCGATACGCCTTCCATGCCTGCGCGCCGGCGCCCGCGATCAGCAGCAATCCGATCGCGCCGAGCAGCCATTCGCCGCCGGGCTGATCGAGTAGCCAGCCCGACCAGCTGCGGGTGCGCGCCTCGCTCGGGTTGGTCTCGGGGCGGGTGAGTTGCAGCGCGAGCTTGCCGGCATAGACCGCGAGAAAGCAGTGGACGAGTGCGCTCCAGCCAAAGCCGATGCGCTCGACCAGCGCCTTGGGTTCGGTGCCGCGGCGATCGGGATCGAGTATGGCCTCGCTGAAGCGCCAGATCGCGTAACCGGCAAGGCCGACAGCGATCGCCGCAACGAGAATGTGGCCGAGCGGCTTGTCGAGCAGCGACCCCATTGCCTGCTGATTGTCGGCAGGCGCACTGCCCAGCCGCGCGGCGTCGAGCGCGAACCAGCCGACGAGCAGATAGACCAGTCCCCGCGCCGCGAACCCGATGCGGGCGGCGAGCGTGGCAACGGCGCGCGGCTTCTCGGTCATGGAACCGCCAAGCACGGCGCGGGCGGGGGAGGGGCTTTGGTCATCGATGCGGCTCCCGCGGATCAGGCCGAGGTAACGGCGCAGCATTCCATCCGTTGCGTCGGGACCGAAATCTTACTTGGCAGCACGTTGCGTCGGGGCAGGAGGGAGGACGTTCTCGATCGAACGCCGTGCTTCTCCGCGCGTTGACGTTGCGTCCCGGCCAAGAACGCGCTTATAGGCGCCGCACTGACCTCCCCCGGGCATGAGGATTTCCTGTGGCCAAAGCACCGGCACGCATCGCGTCCACCGAACCTGCGGTACCGAACCGCGAACGTCCCAACGAACCAGAGCGGTACAAAGCCTCGAAGGAGCAGCTGCTCGAATTCTACAAGCAGATGCTGCTCATCCGCCGTTTCGAAGAGAAGGCCGGACAGCTGTACGGGCTCGGCTTCATCGGCGGCTTCTGCCACCTCTATATCGGCCAGGAAGCCGTCGCGGTCGGCCTGCAGTCGGCGCTCAACGGCGACACGGACTCGGTGATCACCGGCTATCGCGATCACGGCCACATGCTCGCTTACGGCATCGACCCCAAGGTGATCATGGCCGAGCTCACCGGGCGCGGCGCGGGCATCAGCCGCGGCAAGGGCGGCTCGATGCACATGTTCTCCACCGAGCATAAATTCTATGGCGGCCATGGCATCGTCGGCGCGCAGGTCTCGCTCGGCACCGGGCTCGCCTTCGCGCACAAATATAACGAGGACGGCGGCGTCGCCATGGCCTATTTCGGCGACGGCGCGTCGAACCAGGGCCAGGTCTACGAATCGTTCAACATGGCCGAGCTGTGGAAGCTCCCGATCATCTACGTGATCGAGAACAACCAGTACGCCATGGGCACCTCGGTCAACCGCAGCTCGTCGGAAGACCAGCTCTACAAGCGCGGCGAGAGCTTCCGCATCCCCGGCATCCAGGTCGACGGCATGGACGTGCTCGCCTGCCGCGGTGCCGCCGAGGAGGCGTTGGCGTGGGTCCGCGCGGGCAAGGGTCCGATCATCCTCGAGATGAAGACGTACCGCTATCGCGGCCACTCGATGTCCGATCCGGCCAAATATCGCAGCCGCGAGGAAGTCCAGTCGGTGCGCGACAAGTCCGATCCCATCGAGGCGGTCAAGCGCGAGCTCGCGACGATGGGCGTGAAGGAAGAGGATCTCAAGCCGCTCGAGGCCGAGATCCGCAAGGTGGTCGCCGAGGCCGCCGACTTCGCCGAGCAGACCCCCGAACCCGACCCCGCGGAATTGTACACCGACGTCCTGGTGGAGACTTATTGAGATGGCGATCGAACTCAAGATGCCGGCGCTCTCGCCGACCATGGAAGAGGGCACGCTCGCAAAGTGGCTGGTCAAGCAGGGCGACGTGGTGAAATCGGGCGACATCCTCGCCGAGATCGAGACCGACAAGGCGACGATGGAATTCGAAGCCGTCGACGAAGGCACGATCGCGCAGATCCTCGTCACCGAGGGCACCGACAACGTGAAGGTCGGCACGGTGATCGCGCTGATCGCGGCCGAGGGCGAGGATGCCTCCGCAGCCGCCGCTCCGGCGCCGGCCGGGGCGCCCAAGGCCGAAGCCCCCGCAACCCAGCAGAAGGCCGAAGAGTCCGAGGCGCCCGCGCCGAAAAAGGCCGACAGCGGTACGTCGCAGCTCGCCAGCGACAAGGCCGCGATGGTCAGCGATCCTGCGATCCCCGAGGGCACCGAGATGGTCAAGACGACCGTCCGCGAGGCGCTGCGCGACGCGATGGCCGAGGAAATGCGGGCCGACCAGCGCATCTTCGTGATGGGCGAGGAAGTCGCCGAATATCAGGGCGCCTACAAGGTCACCCAGGGGCTGCTCGACGAGTTTGGCCCGAAGCGGGTCATCGACACGCCGATCACCGAATATGGCTTTGCCGGCGTCGGCACCGGCGCGGCAATGGGCGGGCTCAAGCCGATCATCGAGTTCATGACCTTCAACTTCGCCATGCAGGCGATCGACCACATCATCAATTCGGCCGCGAAGACCAACTACATGTCGGGCGGCCAGATGCGTTGCCCGATCGTGTTCCGCGGTCCCAACGGCGCGGCGAGCCGCGTCGGCGCGCAGCACAGCCAGAATTACGGCCCCTGGTATGCCAGCGTCCCCGGCCTTATCGTGATCGCGCCCTATGACGCGGCGGACGCCAAGGGGCTGCTCAAGGCAGCGATCCGCAGCGAGGATCCGGTCGTGTTCCTCGAGAACGAGCTGCTCTACGGCCGCCACTTCGAGGTCCCCAAGCTCGATGACTACGTCCTGCCGATCGGTAAGGCGCGGATCGTTCGCGAGGGCAAGGACGTCACGATCGTGTCCTATTCGATCGGCGTCGGCGTCGCGCTCGAGGCCGCCGAGACGCTGGCGGGCGAGGGCGTCGAGGCCGAGGTCATCGACCTGCGCACCTTGCGTCCGCTCGACACCGCGACGGTGCTCGAGAGCCTCAAGAAGACCAATCGCCTCGTCGTGGTCGAAGAGGGTTGGCCGACCTGCTCGATCGCGTCGGAGATCGCCGCGATGGTGATGGAGCAGGGCTTCGACGACCTCGACGCGCCGGTGCTGCGCGTGACCAACGAAGACGTGCCGCTGCCTTATGCCGCGAACCTCGAGAAGCTCGCGCTCGTCGATGCGGCGCGCGTCGTCGCGGCGGTGAAGAAAGTGACCTACCGCTGATGTTGGCGGGGCGGCCCCTCCGTTCGAAAGGGCCGCCCCCCGGTCAGCAGGTCGAAGGCGTTACGCCGGCCACTTTGTAGATCCCATTGGGATGCTGCGGGTTAGGGTTCGTGTTGCCGTTGGCGAGCTTGGTGTCGTCGCTCATGTCGCGACGGTCCCGAACCATCATCGACGCAGTCTCGGTCAGCGTCGTCGACGGCGAGAGCGAGGTTTTCACCAGCGGCTGATATTCGTAATAGACTTCGACGAACATCGTCCCGCCGTCCGGGGGCGCGATGATCTGGGGTGTCGGACCTATGCCGGCCAGATTCTTCGCGCCCGCCACGCCCCAGCTCGAAGCATGGCTGATCTTGGCTCCGCCACAGCGCTGCCAGCGGATCGTGTACTTGCCGGTATTCGTGCTGTCGGGTTCGAGTGACGATAGGATCACGCGGCCGCGGTTCAACAAGTCGAGTTCGCCGCTCTGCAGCCCGGAACCGACCAGCAGATCGTTGATGTCTGCCTCGGTGATCTTTTTTGCCTCCAGCTGCGTCCCACTGCCGATGCGAGCGGCGTTGTCGGCCACTTGAAGCGCGATCTGGCTGACCCGCATGCGCGTGATGATGTAGTTGGTCAGCTCGGCGCCGGTCAGCGACATCGCCAGGAAGATCGGCAGTGAGAATGCGAACTCGAGCAATGCGAGACCGCTTTGATCGCGACGCAGCCTATGGGCAAAGGTTCGCAGGTTCATGGGCAATTTCCTGGCTTTGGCCCACCATAAGAGCCTTGATCGGCATAAGGCTGATTGCGCAGAACCGTGGCCGCGGAAATCTTCGTCACGTCCGATCCGCCGATCATGCGATAGATCGGAAAGAAACGTGGGTAGGTCACGGTCACGGTATAGAGGGTAGAATCGCGGGCGCCGCCCTGTCCGCCATTGCCGCCGTCCGCGTCCCAGACATCATTGCCGTTGGTGTCGGTGAAGGACTCGCCGGAATCGCATCTTCCATTGCCATTGCTGTCGTTCCAGTCCTCGGCCCGGGCGGCGGCAACATCCTGGAACGTCCGATAATAGCGGCGTTTGATGTCGATGGTGGCGTTGTTGGCAAGTGCGTAGACCTGCCTCTTCACCTTGTTGTCGATCAAGGTGAGCTGCGCCTCTTGCGTCGCCGACTCGAGCGCGGAGTCACGCGCTGCTTTCTGCAACACGCCCTGCAAGACCGCGCGCGTGTAAAGCGAGTGGCCGATATCGAAGGCGCCCAACAGCACCAGGCCCATGACCGGTGCGATGATCGCAAATTCGATCACGGTGGCGCCACGAATATCCGCGTGCAGCCTGCGGAGAAGGGCCGCGCCGCCCATCAGTTGATCAACCTCAAGCCGGAGATCTGGTTTGCGATATCGCGAAACGCCTTTTGCAAGGCCGGCGGATCGCCGGCGTCGAAGAAATAGGTGCTGGCGGTGGCGCAGTTGGTGAGACGGGTCTTGGTGGCCTGGTTCACACCGGCGCCGAAGGAAATCACCCAGAGTGTGATCCGGAAGCTCGCCGGATCGCCGGGATCGGTACCGATCTTCTTCACCGCAGTGCACAAGGCGTCGAGGCGCTTGTTGATCTGCGCGTCGAGGTTGGAGCTCTCGGTACCGCAATTCGAGGCCGTGCCGACATTGTCGGTGGTGCGCCGATCGTACCAGGCGACGCCATAGGCAGAATAGTCGCAGGGATTGGCTTGCGCGAAGCCGTCAGTGAAGAAGATCAGATGCCGTTCGATCTCGCCACCCTGCGGGGTATAGGCATTTTGTGAAGCGAAGATACCCTTCGGCGACATCAGCCGCGCACCCCAGATCATGCCGATATCGTGATAGGTCTGGCCGACCGGCTGGAGACTGTCGACGTAATCGTCGAAGGCGCTGGCGGAGGGCCAGGACTGCAACTTTCTGGCGGCCGTTGGGCAGGCGTTGTTCGGCGAATTGAAGGTGCTGATCGATTCGACCTCCGACTGCGTCGCGTTCTGAAAGCGGCTGCCGCTGCTGCCGGTCACCGAGCGCAGGTAGATCAAAGGGGCCAATGCCGGCTTCCACTGAGTCTCGGGGTTGCCGTTCGGGACCATGTTCAGGTCAAGGTCAAGCGCATCCGCTGGCCGGGGATAGTAAGTCGCCGCATCCTTCGCCGTCTGGCGCTCCTCGATGCAACCGTCCCAGTTGATCGTGCGCGGGGAACCATTGGCGCCATCTGGCCAGCTGAAGCTGTTATTCCAGCCTTCACCGCCGCCCTTCAGACCACTGAAATTGATCGGTGTGCTCTCATATTTCCAGCCCTGATAATAGGTCGTCGTATCCGTCCGCTTACGGCGGCAGCTGCGGTTGTTGCCCGAGTTGACGATCCCGGTACCGTTCCAACCCCATTCGGAGCCGGAATTTGCATTGTTATCGCTGTTGAACGAAATCGCCGTGATGACGGGGGAGGGGGCCGTGCCGATAGGCGCCCTCGTCGGGACGAAGGTGCCGAACGACTGATTGTTCATGAACTTGACGCAGTCCGACTGGCTGATTGCCGCGCCATTGGAATAGACATCCCAATATTCAGTGCCGGTGATTGTCTGCGGCGAGGAAAACGTCGCCCAGCGCCGCGACTGGTAGTTGGCGGTGTCGGGGAAATACGCGTTCGGAAGCAGCCGTCCGACATTGACGTTCATCGAATAGGGCACGAATCCGAAGCGGATCTGCGTATTACTGCCGGTGCCGCCGCTTGGCGCCGGCCCATCGCAATCGGCGTCTGGAATGTCGAGGCGGGCAACGATTTCGTAGAAGCATTTCACCGCGAGGCGAAGCATCTGTATCTTGGATCCGCCGGCGCTGACGCAGGCTGCGTCGCACGCAGTGTTGTCCGGCTTGGCGGTCATCGATCCGGTGTTGTCGAGCACGAACATCACGTCGGTGTTCGGCAGACGCATCTCGGCCTCGCAGCTCACCGAAAGCGTCTCGGAGACATGGCCGAAGATGCGCATCAGGGTCATCGGCACGACGGCGGTGGCCGTGCCCGTGACCTTGCCGGCGGCTTCGGTGAAGGTGCGAACCGGGTTGGTGCCTCCATAGGCGTTGCGATCGAAATTCGCGTCGAAGAACTTCTCGGCGGTGGCCTTGGGATATTCGGCGGTGCCATTCGCGGTTTGGGACCAGCTGCCGCCGCCCATTGCCTTTCGGCCGGCGAGCGCTCCGGCGTCGCAGCCATGTTGCAGACGCGTCTTGACGATGTACATGCGGCTGATGTCGATGCCGCCGCCCACCATGCCCGCCAGCGGGATCAGCGCAATCGCCATGATCGCGAGGGTATTGCCGCGCGTGTCGCGAAGGAGCCGTTTCAGAAGCTTCCGCGCCTGCGTCCAGCCTAGACGATTCCCCACCATGTTTGCGATCCCGGTCCCCGAACGACGCGGTGTGATGGCATGCACACACCTAACGCGACCTAAAATGGGTTGGTTAACGTGGCGGTCACGGAGTCCCCATCGTGGCTGAGGATGCCGGAGCCGACCTCGAACGTTCGCTAGCGCTGTCTTACGCCCGGCCCGATGCGCGCGAGGCGCTTGCCGCGCTGCTGGCGCTGGACGACGCGTTGGCGTTGCTGCTGCGTACCACGCGCGAGCCGGTGCTCGGCCAGATGCGCCTGGCCTGGTGGCGCGAAGCGCTCGAGCGGCTGGACCACGCCCCCGCGCCTGCCGAGCCGGTATTGCGGTCGCTGGCCGAGCAGGTGCTGTCGCGGGGTGTCCGTGGGGCGGCGCTGGTCTCGATCGTCCATGGCTGGGAAGTCCTGATCGAGGAGGAGGTGCTCGATCGCGATGCGCTTCAGCGTTTCGGTGAGGGGCGTGCCAACGTGTTCGTAGCCGCGGGGGCGGCGATCCAAGCCGGGCCCGGAGACCCGCTAGCCGCGGCGGGGCAGGGCTGGGCGCTCGCCGACTTATCGCGCAACCTGCGCGGCTCGGCGGAGGCCGGCTTGGCCGCTAGCCTAGCCGCCCCGCTGCTCACACAGGCGACACGCGCACGCTGGAGTCGTAACGGCCGGGCGCTCGGGGCGCTTGCCCATCTGGCGCGCCTCGACTTGCGCCTGCCCGAGGGCGCGCAGCCGCCGATCGGCGCACCGCACCGGGTCGGCCGGCTGCTCTGGCATCGGCTGACCGGCAAGTAAGGGCTTGCCTCGGCGCGCCATAGGCGTAGCCTGCCGCGATCGACAATCGAGGGGGACCTTCGATGTGGCGTTACTTCGCAGGCGCGGGGGCGGCGGTGCTGCTGATGCTCGCGGGCATGTTCCTGTTTCGCGGTTCGGCCGCTCCGGAGTTCAGGCTGCCCGCCGCGCCGGCGGCGCGCGCGGCGGTGACGACGGCGGACGCGCCGTTGCCGGCGGACGTGCCCAAGGCGAGCGCCAAGACCCGCGAGCAGAAGCGGTTCGACCGCTACGACAAGGACCGCAACGATGCGGTCAGCCGCGAGGAATATCTGCTGTCGCGGCGCAAGGCCTATGCCAAGCTCGACGCCAACCATGACGGCCGGCTCGACTTCGACGAATGGGCGGTCAAGACTACCGCCAAGTTCGCCGGCGCCGATGCCGACAAATCGGGCACGCTGACCCGCGCCGAATTCCTCGCCACCGCACCCAAGACGCGCGCCGGCGCCAAGCCGCGTTGCGCATGTCCTGCGGCGGCCACTCCTGCGAAGGAAGAGGCCGACGACTAGGCGGCCGTCCACGCGCTGAACGCGGCGCGGGCGCGGCTGGTGTACATCAGCTTGCGGTCGGCCTTCTTCGTGCGGCCCTCGATCGGCGGGAACAGCCCGAAATTGACGTTCATCGGCTGGTAGGTTTCGACCTCGGCCTCGCCGGTGATGTGCGCCAGCAAGGCGCCGAGCGCGGTCTCGCGCGGCGGCGGTGCCAGCGTCCGGCCGGCAAGCTCCGCCGCGGCGAAGCGGCCGGCGAGCAGGCCGATCGCGGCGCTTTCGACATAGCCCTCGCAACCGGTGATCTGCCCGGCGAAGCGGATATTGGGGCGCGACTTGAGGCGCAGGGTCGGGTCGAGCAGTTCGGGCGAGCGGATGAAGGTATTGCGATGCAGCCCGCCCAGCCGCGCGAACTCGGCCTTCTCCAGCCCGGGGATCGTACGGAACAGCTCGACCTGCGCGCCATATTTGAGCTTGGTCTGGAAGCCGACCATGTTCCACAGGGTCCCCGAGGCATTGTCCTGGCGGAGCTGGACGACGGCATAGGGCCAGCGCCCGGTGCGCGGATCGTCGAGGCCGACGCCCTTCATCGGGCCGTAGCGCAAGGTGTCGACGCCGCGCTCGGCCATCACCTCGACCGGCATGCAGCCTTCGAAATAGGGGACATCCTCCCATTCGCGGAATTCGGTCTTTTCGCCCGCAATCAGCCCGGCGTGGAAGGCGAGATACTCGTCCTTCGACATCGGGCAGTTGATATAGTCCTTACCCTCGCCCTTGTTCCAGCGCGACTGATACCAGGCGGTGGTGAAGTCGATACTCTCGAAGTGCACGATCGGGGCGATCGCGTCGAAGAAGGCGAGCTGCTCCTTACCCGTCGCGCTGCCGATGCTCTCTGCGAGGCCGGGCCCGGTGAGCGGGCCGGTGGCGACAATCGTCAGCCCCTCGGCCGGCAGCTGGTCAATGCGTTCGCGGACGATGGTGATGTTGGGATGGGCTGCCAGCGCCGCCGTCACGCCGTCGGCGAAGCCGTCGCGGTCGACCGCGAGCGCCGAGCCGGCGGGGACCTTGTGGATGTCGCCCTGCGTCAGGATCAGCGAGCCGAGGTCACGCATCTCCCGGTGGAGCAGCCCGACGGCATTGCGCTCGGCATCGTCGCTGCGGAAGCTGTTCGAACAGACCAGTTCGGCGAGGCGATCGCTCTGGTGCGCGGGGGTCATGTCGCCCGAGCCGCGCATTTCGGAAAGCTTGACCTTGTAGCCCGCCGAAGCGAGCTGCCATGCGGCTTCGGAACCAGCGAGACCGCCGCCGATGATATGGATGTCGTGAGTCACGCCGGGCGAATAGCCCGATGTGCAGCACATGACAAAGGGCAGGGCGGCGCTATGCTCGCGCGATGAAGTTCGGTGCGCATCGTCTGCTCCTCCTCGCCGCCTTGATCGCGGGGGCGAGCTATTATGCGGCGCAATGGATCCCCGTCGCGCCGGCGCTCCATGTCGCGTGGAAGGGGGCGGGCGTCGGGTTGCTCGCGCTCTGGGCGGCGACGCAGGCGCGGTCGGTCGACGGTTGGCTGATCGCCGGGGCGCTGGCGCTGGGCGCGCTGGGCGACATTTTGCTCGAGACGCACGGCCTGACGATCGGCGCGATCGCCTTTCTTGCTGGCCATGTTGTCGCGACATGCTTGTACCTGCGCAATCGCGCCGGCGCGGCGTGGCAGGCGGCGTTGCTCGCATTGGCGGTGACGGCGACCGCCTGGGCGCTGCCCGCGGATCGGACTGCCGCACCGGGGATCGCCTTGTACGCCGCTGGGCTGGGCGCAATGTTCGGCAGCGCTGCGACAAGCCGCTTCCCGCGGGCAAGCGTCGGCCTGGGCGCGGCACTGTTCGTGCTTTCGGACCTGCTCCTCTTCGGGCAGCTCGGGCCGCTGGCCGGGTCGCCATTGCCGGTGCTGCTGATCTGGCCGACCTATTTCGCCGGACAGGCGTTGGTCGCCTGGGGCGTAGTGCGGAGCTTGACGGATGAAGATCTTCACGATCGGCTATGAAGCGACGACGATGGACGAGTTCATCGCCGCGCTCCGCAACGCCGGCGTCGAGCGGGTGATCGACGTCCGCGCCGTCCCGCTGTCGCGGCGTCCGGGCTTCTCGAAGAACATACTCGCGGCGAGCCTGAAGGACGCCGGGATCGACTATGTCCTGCTCAAGAATCTCGGCACGCCCAAGCCCGGGCGCGACGCCGCCAAGAAAGGCGATGTCGCGACGCTCACCGCAGTGTACGAGACGCAGCTCGGCCTGCCCGAGGCGCAGGCGGAGGCGGCGAAGATGCGCGCCCTGGCCGCCGAGAAGCCGAGCGCGTTGCTCTGTTTCGAGCGCAATCCCGAACATTGCCACCGCACCCTGTTGCTCGATGCCGAGGGCGAAGGCATGGAGGTCGTCGACTTGTTTCCCTGAAGCCCGGAAAGGAGTGCGCCTCATGCTCGACCATGTCGGCTTCGCCGTCTGCGACCTCGCCAAATCGAGCGCCTTCTACGCTGCCGCACTTGCGCCGCTCGGCATCGCCGAGCTGATGCGCGTCGGCCCCGAACAGACCGAGGCCGAAGGCACTGCGATCGGATATGGCAAGGACGGCAAGCCCTTCTTCTGGATCGGAGATAATGAGCGCGTCGGCCACGGCACCCATGTCGCCTTCGCCGTCGAGAGCCGCGCCGAGGTCGACGCGTTCCACGCCGCCGCGCTCGCCGCGGGCGGCACCGATCACGGTGCGCCGGGCGTCCGGGCGCACTATCACCCCGATTATTATGCCGCGTTCGTGCTCGATCCCGACGGGCAGAATATCGAAGCGGTCTGCCACCGGTCCGAATGAAAAAAGCGGGGCGGCCGAAGCCGCCCCGTAGTTCGGGGAGAGCCGGCGCAGAAGGAGGGGACCTAGCGCCGGCAGCGCTCCAATGGCGGGATCGTGTTACGGCGGTGTGTCGCTTTGTTGCAGCGCCGCGAATTTGTTCTCGGGTCTCAGCCCCGGGTAAAGGTCAAGCGCAGACCGAACACGACGGTGCCTCGGCTCTTGCCTTCGCCATAAGCGCGCCGGACATATTGCAGGTCGGGTTGCAGCGAGACCCAGGGGCCCAGCTTGTCGGAATAGGTCAGCTCGAGGCCATATTCGGCCGGATCGGTCCGATAGCCGTCATCCTGGAGGACTCGGCGGAAGCCGCGCGACAACAGGCCCTGCTGGATGCCGAACGACAGCTGCCCCTCGGACCGGCCAGGGATCGGCGCGAGCAGCAGGACGCCCGCCTGGAAGCCGCCGCGGAACGGCGTGGTCTTGCCCTCGGAGAGGCCGACGCGCAGGAAGAGGTTGGCGGCATGGGCGTCGTCGCCGGCGATGCGGTGGTCGGCTAGCAGATAGGCGCCGTGGGCGACGCGCTTCACCGGCAGGCCGTCGGGGCCGATCGCGTGGACGTCGTCCTGCTTCTCGGTATAGCGCCAGACGCCGAGGGCGAGCTTGCCGGACGTCGCCACGCCAGCCTCGGCGATGAGGAGCGCACCGTCGCGCATCGAGAAATCGACGCCGTCGGGATCGCCGATCACGCCGGCCTTGGCGTCGACCACCGCGACCTTTGCATAGCCGGATTCGCCGAGTTGCAGCGCGAGCCGGGCGGTCAGCGCGGTCGACGGGAAGATCGACGGCCCGTTGGGGCCGGTCGCCGCGAGCTCCGAGCCGATCCCGAAGGCGGGGGCAACGAGCAGGCCCGCCGAGTCATTCTGGTAGAAATCGGCGTTGAGGTCGGTGAGGCCGAGGCGCAGGCTGCCGCGTCCGCCGGCGAACGCCTGTTCGAGCCAGGCTTCGTACAGCTTCACGCGGTGCGCGGCGACTTCGATATTGTCGGTGCCCTGGAGCGTTCCCGCGGCATTGTTCGGCTGGCCGCCGCTCGTTCCGAGGAAATGGACTCCGGCGGTCGTGCCGCGCGCGCCGATCAGGCGATCGAGATCGAAGCCAGCGTTCAATTCGGCGTCGTGCACCAGAAATGTTCGGTTGCCGTCGGCGCCCTTGGCGACATGGATCGTATCGACCACATATTTGGCACTGATCTCGATAGGAGGAGTAGGGGCGCCCTCCGCCTGTTGCGCATGTGCAGCACTTGTCGATACGGCCGCGATTACGGATGCAGCGCCGAGCGATCGATATAGTAAACTGCGCATTTACCTAGAGTCCGAAAGACAAATTTGAAACGTTCAAAGATGAGAACTCTATTTTAGGTCGCTTTGTTGAAGTTCAGCCCGCTGCGTATTCCTACGGAGGGCTCGGTTTGGCCTATATCCCATCCTATAATGATCTCGGGCCGGTCTCCGGCGCTAGGACATCTGCGTGCAGGTGGATCGGGAGCATCAATGAAACACCTCGCCAATATGCGGATCGCGTCGAAGATCCTGCTCGCCGTGCTTCTGCTCGGCGCGCTCACCTTCGCCGTCGCCGGCGCGGGGTCGCTCCAGATCACGCGGCTCTCCGCGACGACGGGTGGCCTGATCAATGACCAGGCGGAAAGCCTCAAGCTGGCATCGGCGGCGAACGAGAAGCTCGCGCACCTCCACCAGCTCTGGCTGGAGCGCCTGATCGAGACAGACACCGACAAGCTCGGCCATCTCCGCAGCGAGATCGCCGGCGATCGCGCCGAACTCGGCAAGCTGCTGGGCGACCTCAAGCCGTTCATGAGCGGCCCGGACGTGACCGATTACGACGCCATTCAAGCCGGGGTGTCGCAATATGATGCGCTGATGGCACCGGTGGAGCAGCTCGTCACGAGCGGAGATCGGCGCCAGGCGGAGACGCGGGCCCAGGATCAGGGCGGCGATCTCTATGCGAAGATCGACGGCGCGTTCAACAACCTCGTCGATCGCCAGGACAAGGACCTCGACCAGGGCGCTGAGGACGCTGCCGCCAGCGCTAGCAGCACGACCTTCTGGATGCTCGCCGCGTCGCTCGGGGCGCTGATCGTCGTCGCCATCGGCACGCTTACGCTGGTCCGCAAGACGATCACCGGCCCGCTCGGCCAGAGCGTCGAAGTGATGGGCGCGCTCGCCAAGGGCGACAACAACATCGAGGTGGCCGGCGCCGAGCGCGCCGACGAGGTCGGCCAGATCGCCAAGGCGCTGATCGTGTTCCGCCAGGCCGCGATCGAGAAGGCTGCGGCGGATGCCGCCAGCCAGGCCGCCGAGGCCGAGCAGAAGATCGTGGTGGAAACGCTCAGCAGCGGGCTGGAGCGCCTGTCACGCGGCGATCTCACCACCGATATCCGCACCGAATTCTCGCCGAGCTATGCCGCGGTGAAGACCAATTTCAATGCCGCCCTCGTCAGCCTGCGCGACCTGATCGGCGCGGTGGCCGAGAGCACGACGAGCATCCGCACCGGCTCGAGCGAAATCGCCCAGGCGTCGGAAGACCTCGCGCGCCGCACGGAAGCCAATGCCGCAAGCCTGGAGCAGACCTCGGCCGCGGTCACCCAGATGGACCAGCGCCTCAAAGCGACCGCAACCGCGGCGACGCGTACGGTCGAGCGCGCCGACGGCGCGATCGGCACGGTCTCGGCGGGCCGCGGGATTGCCGACGAAGCGGTCCAGGCGATGAGCCGCGTCGCGGATGGCGCCAAGGGCATCGACAGCGTGATCGAAGGCTTGGACAAGATCGCGTTCCAGACCCGCGTTCTCGCGATGAACGCCGCGGTCGAGGCCGGGCGCGCGGGGGAAGCGGGCCGGGGCTTCGCCGTCGTCGCCGATCTGGTCTCGGCGCTGGCGATGCGCTCGGAAGAGGAAGCCGCCCGTGCCCGCGACCAGCTTACCGCGACGCAGACCGACATCGTCGCAGCCGTGGAGATGGTGCAGAAGGTCGACCATGCGCTCGCTGATATTTCAGGCGGCGTTGGCGAGGTGCATGCCCTGCTCGGCCAGATGGCCAGCGACAATCAGGCCCAATCGACCGCGATCACCGAAATCTCGATCGCGATCGGCACGATGGACCAATCGACCCAGCAGAATGCCGCGATGGTCGAAGAGACGTCGGCCGCTGCACGCAACCTCAGCTCGGAAGTCTCGGTGCTCGCCGATCAGGCCGGCAAGTTCAACATCGGCAATGGCGGCTATGTCGCGGCGGTACGCTCCCCAGCGACGAACCGGAGCCCCGCGCGTGCGAAGCCCGAAGCCTATGTGTCGCCGGTGCGGCCGCTCGCGGCTGCGCCAGTCGCGAGTAGCGCGGGCGCGGACGGCTGGGCGAGCTTCTGAGCGCGTAGCGTCCGGGCAGAAGCGGCTCAGGCCGCTTTGCGCCGCTCCGCCATTTCGGCGTTGAGCATCTCGGCCAGCAGGAACGCCAGTTCGAGGCTCTGGCCGGCATTGAGCCGCGGGTCGCAATGGGTGTGGTAGCGGTCGGCCAGCGACTGCTCGGTGACGTCGATCGCGCCGCCGGTGCATTCGGTGACGTTCTGGCCGGTCATCTCGGCGTGGATGCCGCCGGCAAAGGTGCCCTCGGCGCGGTGGACCGCGAAGAAGCCGCGGACTTCGGCCAGGATGCGTTCGAAGGGCCGCGTCTTATAGCCGTTGGCGGCCTTGACGACGTTGCCGTGCATCGGGTCGCAGCTCCACACCACCGGATGCCCCTCGCGCTTGACCGCGCGGACCAGCGCGGGAAGGCCCTTCTCGATCTTGTCGTGGCCGTAGCGGGTGATCAACGTCATGCGGCCGGGGACGCGCGCGGGGTTGAGCGTGTCGAGCAGGCGCAGCAGCGCGTCGGGCTCTAGGCTGGGGCCGCATTTCATCCCGATCGGATTGCCGATGCCGCGGAGGAACTCGACATGCGCGCTGCCCTCGAAGCGGGTGCGGTCGCCGATCCACAGGAAATGCGCGCTGGTGTCGTACCAGTCGCCGGTGAGGCTGTCCTGCCGCGTGAGTGCCTGCTCATAGGGAAGCAGCAGCGCTTCGTGGCTGGTGTAGAATTGCGTGCCCTTCAATTGCGGGACGGTGTCGGGATTTATGCCGCACGCCTCCATGAAATCGAGAGATTCCCCGATTCGGTCGGCCATTTCGGCGAACTTCTTCGTCCAGGGGCTGCGGCCCATGAAGTCGAGCGTCCATTTATGGACCTGATGGAGGTTGGCATAGCCGCCGGTGGCGAAGGCGCGCAGCAGATTGAGCGTCGCGGCGGACTGGCTGTAGCCCTGGACCATGCGCTGGGGGTCGGGGATGCGCGACTGCGGGGTGAAGGCGATGTCGTTGACGTTGTCGCCGCGGTAGCTTGGCAACTCGACGCCATCGATCGTCTCGGTATCGGCGCTGCGCGGCTTGGCGAACTGGCCGGCCATGCGGCCGAGCTTCACCGTGGGGAGCTTCGACGCGAAAGTGAGGACCACCGCCATCTGGAGGATGACGCGGAAGGTGTCGCGGATGTTGTTGGGATGGAACTCCGCGAAGCTCTCGGCGCAGTCGCCGCCCTGGAGCAGGAAGGCCTCGCCGCGCGAGACCTTGGCGAGCTCGGTGGTGAGGTCGCGCGCCTCGCCGGCGAAGACCAGGGGCGGGAAGGACGCGATCTGCGTGGTCGCGGCGTTCAGCGCGGCGGGATCGGGGTAAGTCGGGAGCTGGCGCGCCTCGGCCTGCGTCCAGCTGTCAGGGGTCCAGCCCATGGTCTGCTCCAGGTTGCGGACATGGACGTACCAGTCCTGGTGATGCGCGATGCCATTGGCGGCGATCTGATTAAGCACTGCGGCGGACGCACGCTTGCCGTCCTCTTCCCAGCCCTGGACGGTCGATCCCGGCGTGTCGAACCAGGCGCCGAAAGCGGCGCGGGACAGGGCGCGTTCCTCGCGGAAGCGACGGATCTTGGAACCGGCGAGCGTCGTCATGATGCGGATGCCTTACCCTTGGCGGGTAAATCTTCGCAAGGGGAAAGTTACCCTGGCTGGGTAAAGGAGCGAAACGGCATGGCTTCGCGTTGATGCAGCAACGAAGGAGAGGCGCATGGACGGCGTGTTGAACATCGACTCGGAGGACGCGCTCGACAACGAGTTCGTCATGGACGCGGAAATCGAGGATGCCGACGATCATGACTATGTCCCCGATCCGCGCTCCTTATGGGGATCCGAAGCGGCGCGGGCGATGCTCGTGGTACTGACTCGCCGGCTCGGCCCCGATTTCGCGCGCGAAGTGAGCGACGAGATGGCGGCGCGGACCTTCGCCTATCAGGCGGGCTGCCCCGACGACCGCAGCGACGGCAAGACAATGGAATATCTGCTCAACGACGCGTTCTGGGACCGGCTGTTCGCGATGAAATCCCCCGCTCAATAGCCGGCGGCGAGGTCAACTTCGTTCTTGAGCGGGCGACCGTCGAGGAAAGCATGCAAATTCTCGACGAACAACGCGGCGGCGCGGACGAACATCCGGGTCTGGCTGCGGCCCGAGAGATGCATCGACAGGATGATGTTGGGCGTGGTCCATAGCGGATGTTCGGGCAGGAGCGGCTCGGGGGTGACGGTGTCGAGGAACGCGCCGGCGATGCGGCGCTTGGTCACGGCTTCGATCAGTGCTTCCTGGTCGATCAGCTCGCCACGGCCGACATTGATGATCCAGGCCGAGGGCTTCATCGCGCGGAGCTCGCTTTCGCCGATCATCGCGCGGCTCTGATCGGTGGCGGGGGCAGCGAGGAAGACCCAGTCGAATTCCGAGAGGCGATCGCGCCACGCATCGGGGCCGATCGTCCCTGGCGTGCCACTGCGGGTGACTCCGGTGACGGTCACTCCGAAAGCGGCCAGACGCTCGCCGATCAACCGGCCGATCGTGCCGTACCCGAGGACGAGCGCGTTCGTCTCGAACAGTTCGAGTTTGCCTGGCGCCTCGAACGGCCAGACACGCGTGTCGGCGATGCGGACGACCTGGTCGTAGCGCTTGGCGGCGACCAGCGCGCCCATCACGGCATATTCGGCGACGGTGTGCGCGTTGACTCCGCTGCCGTTGGTGACGCGGGTGCCGCGGGCGCGGAGTGCATCCTTGTCGAGCGGATCGAGCCCGGCATAAATCGTCGAGAGCCATTGCAGCTTTTGCCCAGCCGCAACCGCGCGCGCCCAATTGGCCGGGCCATTGCTGTCGACCCAGCCGATATCGGCGTCGGCGACCATCGCGACCGCCTCGTCGAGGTCGGCGAACCAGTGCACGTCCAGCCCCGCCGGCAGCTGCGCCTCGACCAGCGGCCGGGCGAGCGCGGGCAGGACGAGTTTCATCAGGCGTAGTGGCGGGTGTAGCGGTGGTCGAATTCGGCGTCGGACATGATCAGATAGCGCACCGCATCGATGAACGCCCACAGCCCGGTGACGAGCAGCCCGACGATGGTGATCGACATCACGACCATCAGCACCCCGGTGCCGTTGCGGCCGAGATAGAAGCGATGGATGCCGAGCGTGCCCAGGAAGAAGGCGAGCAGGGCCGCGACATATTTGTTGCGATCATTGGCCCGCGGCTGGCGCGCAGGCGCAGCGGCGAGGGCTTGGGCTTCGGGCAGGCGAAAGATGCGGATCGCGCGGCTGCCCTCGATCGCGAAATCGACGCGTGCGCCGACCGCGGGGCCCTTCTCATCGCTCCAGTCGCCCGGGCGGAAGGTGTAGCGCTGGCCGTCCTCGCCCGAAATCTGCCCGTCGCCGCTGGTGCGATCGACGCCCAGTACCTGTCCCCGCATGCATGCCTCCCGTGTTGCGCACTTTTTGGGGAAGGCGGCGTGGGGAGGCAAGGGGATGTCGATAAAATCCTCCCCGTGCCGGGGAGGGTGTTAAAGCGCCGGCTTCCAGTCCCAGCCCAGGGGGTCGCCGTCCATCACCTCGACACCGGCCGCGGCGAGTTCGTCGCGGATCGTGTCGCTGCGCTGGAAGTCCTTCACGGCGCGTGCCTGCTGGCGTTCGACAAGGCGGTCGCCGATCTGCTCGGCAGTGAGCGTGACACTGGTGGGGCGCATGCGGAGTTCCTCGCGGGTCAGCGCGAAGAGGTCGAGGCCGAGGACGTCGTCAAATTCCGCCAGCGCAGCGAGGCGGTCGGCGGGCGACAGCGTCTTCTCGGCCAGCAGCTCGTCGAGAATGGGCAATGCCTTGGGGGTGTTGAGGTCGTCGGATACGGCTTCATCGAGCCGCTTGATCCACGGCGCCGGCGCAGTGCCTTCGCCCTGGGCTCTTGCCTTCAGCGCGGCCACGGTCATCACCAGCCGCTTGAGCCGCGTCAGCGCCGCCGCGAGGTTCTCGGCGCTGAACTCGAGCTCGCTGCGATACTGCGCCTGGAGGCAGAGCAAGCGATAGGCGAGGGGGTGAACGCCTGCGTCGATCAGCGACTGGAGCGTGGTGAAGCCGGCCTTGGACTTGCTCATCTTGCCCTGGCGATCGACCAGGAAATTGTTGTGCATCCAGAAATGCGCACCGGTGTCGCTACAACCGCAATAGGCTTGGTTTTGGGCGATCTCGTTGGGGTGGTGGATCTCGCGGTGGTCGATCCCGCCGGTATGGATGTCGAACGGCGCGCCGAGATATTGGAGGCTCATCACCGAGCATTCGAGATGCCAGCCCGGCGCACCCTTGCCCCAGGGGCTGTCCCATTCCATCTGGCGCTGCTCGCCGGGGGGCGACTTGCGCCAGATCGCGAAGTCCTGCGGGTGGCGCTTGCCTTCGACCGCTTCGATCCGGCCCTCGCGGGTGTCGTCCTGCGATCCGGCGAGGCGGCCATAATCGGCGACGGTGCTGGTGTCGAAATAGAGGCCGGTGTCGAGCTCGTAGCAATGCGGCGCAATCTGCTTGGCGAAGGCGAGCATCTCGTCGATATGGTCGGTGGCGACCGACCAACGGCTGGGCTCGCGGATGTTGAGGTCGGCCACGTTCTGTTTGAACGCCGCGGTATAGTGTGCGGCGATGTCCCAGATGCTCTTCGCCTGGGCCTTGGCGGCGGCTTCCATCTTGTCGTCGCCGGCATCGGCGTCGCTGGTCAGATGGCCGACATCGGTGATGTTGATGACGTGCGTGAGAGGATAGCCCTTCCAGCGCAGCACTCGGCTAAGTGTGTCGGTGAAGACATAGGCGCGCAGATTGCCGAGATGGGCGTAATTATAGACCGTCGGCCCGCACGAATAGACGCGCACGCCCTTGGCGGGATCGAGCGGGGCAAAGGGCTCGAGGCTGCGCGTAAGCGAATTGTAGAGTGTCAGGGCGGCGGACATGCGCTGCCCATAGCCGCTCGATCTCGCCGCGTCATCCATGCTCCCGCGTCAGCTCGGCACCAGGCGGGTGACGATGGTTTCATGCGAGCGCCCGCAAATCGGCCGGGAACGCCCTTCGTTTCCGGGGGTTAACCCTCCCGAAGCACCCGCCTTCCTGCGGGAGCCTGAAAACTGATTTAGATCAGTCGGATAGCGGGGCTCTCGCTTTCCGAAAGGAGGGAGCATGTCGAAGGATCTTTCCGAAGGCGGCGCCAAGGACGAGAGCGCCGAACTCGAGCCGGGATCCGATCCCGCGCTCCAAAACGAGGGCCGCCAGGCGGTCAAGAACCAGGGCAAGGCCGAGCCGGAGGATTATCCCGGCCGTCACGAACAGAATTGAGGAGCCGCAGATGAGCGACATACGCGATGACGCGCCGTCTTACGTGTCGAAGGACAGCGACGTGCAGACCAGCGCGGCGCAGAATGGCGAGGGCACGGTGTGGGGCCATACGGTCACGATCATGCGCCCGCGCGAAGAGCTATACGCTTATTGGCGCGACTTCGGGAACCTCGCGACCTTCATGGAGAATATCGTCTCAGTGGACGCCGTCGATTCGACGCGCTCGCACTGGACGGTGCGGGGTCCGAACGGGAATTACGAATGGGATTCTGTGGTGACCGAGGAACGTCCTGGCGAGCTGATCGCCTGGGAAGCGCAGGGCGACGTCAAGAATAGCGGCCGCGTCGAATTCCGCGACGGCCCCTCGGGCCACGGCACGCACGTTCGCGCGGTGCTGGCCTACGACCCGCCCGCCGGGTTCATCGGCAAGGCGATCGCGACGCTGACCCAGAAGGAGCCGCAGACCTCGTCGCGGCGCGACCTCCGGCGCTTCAAGCAATTGATGGAAACCGGCGAGATCGCGACAACCACGCCGCCCAATCGCGAGCCCCATTCCTGATGCCCTCACCCGTTCGCCCTGAGCTTGTCGAAGGGCGGGCTCGCGATCGTGAGCCGGGCTTCGACAAGCTCAGCCCGAACGGTCTTTCCAGCTCTACCGGAGAAGTTTGATGCGCGCACTCACCTGGCACGGAAAGCACGACGTGCGGATGGAGACGGTCCCGGACCCCGAGATCCTCAACCCGCGCGACGCGATCATCAAGATCACTTCGACCGCGATCTGCGGATCGGATTTGCACCTCTACGACGCCTATATCCCGACCCTCCAGAAAGGCGACATCCTCGGCCATGAGTTCATGGGCGAAGTCGTCGATGTCGGCCCCAAGTCGACGCTCAAAAAAGGCCAGCGCGTCGTGGTGCCGTTCACGATCTCGTGCGGGCAGTGTTTCCATTGCTCAAAGCAGCAATATTCGGCGTGCGACAACGGCAATCCGGCCGAGAACCAGGATCTCGGCATGGAGCTGTACGGCGAGCCGATGTCCGGGCTGTTCGGCTATACCCACCTGACCGGCGGCTATCCCGGCGGGCAGGCCGAATATGTCCGCGTGCCGTTCAGCGATGTCGGGCCGATCGTGATTCCCGACGGCATGCCCGACGACGACGTGCTATTCCTTTCGGACATCCTGCCGACCGGCTGGATGGCGGCGGAGAATGCCCAGATCGAGCCGGGCGATACCGTCGCGGTGTGGGGCTGCGGCCCGGTCGGGCTGTTCGCAGTACAATCGGCGTTCAAGATGGGCGCAGAGCGGGTGATCGCGATCGATCATTTCCCGCACCGGCTCGAACTCGCCAAGCAGTTCGGCGCGCTGACGATCAATTACGAGCAGACCGACACCTATCATGCGCTGATGGAGCTGACCGGTGGGATCGGGCCAGACGCCGTGATCGACGCCGTAGGCCTGGAGGCGCACGGTTTCTTTGCCGATAATGTCGTCGACCAGATCAAGGCGTCGACCTTCCTCGGCACCGATCGCCCGCACGCTTTGCGCCAGGCGATCGTCGCGTGCCGCAAGGGCGGGCGCGTCTCGATCCCCGGCGTCTATGGCGGGTTTGTCGACAAGTTCCCGGCCGGCGCGATGATGGAGAAGGGACTGCAGGTGCGGACCGGCCAGACCCATGTCCAGAAGTACCTGCCGCAACTGCTCGAGATGATCGGCAATGGCGAGCTCGATACCACCTTCCTGATCAGCCACCGGCTGCCGCTCGAGCAGGCGCCCGAGGGCTACAAGATGTTCAAGGACGAGCAGGACACCTGCACCAAGGTGGTGCTCAAGCCGGGCATGGTTGCGGCGTAATCGAAACCGTCATCCCGGCGAGCGCCGGAACCTCGTGCCGCGGGCCGTGTGCGCGTCGCCTGAGGTCTCAGCTTTCGCCGGGATGACGATCATTGGAGAGAGACGATGGCGAACAAATTGGCAGTGATCACCGGCGCCTCGACGGGCATCGGACGGGAAATCGCGAAGCTCGCGGCGGAGGAAGGCTATGACCTCGTCCTCGTCGCGGACGAACCCCAGATCGATGCGGCAGCCGGCGAGCTGAACGGCTACGGAGTCGACGTGCAATCGCTCGAGGCGGATCTTTCGACCTTCGAGGGCAACGATCAGTTGCTCGCCGCAGTCGGCGGCCGGCCGATCGATGTGCTGGTGGCGAATGCGGGGCGCGGGCTGGGGCAGGGCTTCCTCGTCCAGGACGTCGCGGCGTGGCGCAAGGTGATCGACACCAACGTCACCGGCACCACCTATCTGCTCCAGAAGGTGCTCCAGCAGATGGTGACGCGCAACGAAGGCAATGTGCTGATCACCGGTTCGATCGCCGGGCTGATCCCGGGTGCGTGGCAGGCGGTGTACAACGCCACCAAGGCCTATCTCGACAGCCTGTCTTACGCCTTGCGCGAGGAGGTAAAGGACACCGAGGTCAACGTCACCGTGCTGATGCCGGGGCCGACCGAGACCGAATTCTTCCACCGCGGCGACCTCGACAACACCCCTGTCGGCCAGGCCGAGAAGGCCGACGCCGCCAAGGTGGCGAAGGACGGATGGGACGCGATGAAGTCGCATACCCCGCATGTCGTCTCGGGGCTGATGAACAAGCTTCAGGCGGCGATGAGCCACATCACTCCCGACACGATCAACGCCAAGCTGCACACGGCGCAGGCCAAGCCCGACGATGTCGAGGAAAGCCGCGGCGGGCTGTAAGGCGCATTCCTCCCCGAGCCTTGCTCGGGGAGGAATTTCTCAGACGGTTTCTTCCTGCCCGATCGCGGCGCGGACCATCGCGTTCCAGATCTCGGCGGGGTCGCTGCCCGCGGCGCGGCCGGCCTCGACCATTTCGGGGGTCGGCTCGCGCAGGGTGCGGAGCACCGACATCGCGCGTCCGCGCTCCTGCTCCCACACCGCGTCGACCGCGCCGCCGGCGCTCTCATCCCGTCCCTCGCCGTTGATGCTCAGCGCCTCGGCGGCGATCACGCGGGCGATTCGCTCGATGGGCGAGGTGACGGAAATATCGGTCATTATGGGTTGCTCCTGGCGCGGGTTCTCGCGTCGTGCAACGCGTGCCGCGACAGCGGCGTTCCGGCGTGCCGCGTTTCAGGCGGCGAGGGGAGGCACCGTGCGCGGTCGCACCCCGTTGCCCGAACTGGCTCCGGCGATCAGCGGCAGCGCGGTACCGCAGAATGCGCATTCGGCCGTGAGGCGGCCGATCATCCAGTGCGACTTGCCGCAACCGGGGCAATGATTGGGCTCCTGCGGATGATAGGCGATTCGATACCCTGACAGCGCCTGGCGAATGCCGAAATCATACATAGCTGCTCTCCCCGTACTCGCAGCTGAAACGAGCGAGAAACCAGCGCGTTCCACCGAGACGTGCGGCGAAGCGTGCATTTCCATCGTTAGGTGACCTGTTTGCCACAACATGGATCCGCGTTGGATGAACGGCGGCTAACCGAGGCGTTCAGGCTCGTTGCACATCGGGAATGGCAGAAGAGTCGGCATGTGGAGGCAACGATTCGCCCCCGAAGGAGGATGAAATGATCAAGTCCCTGTTCAGCGCAGCGCTTGCCGCTACCGTCACTCTCGGCGGCATGGCTGCCACCCCCGCCGCCGCGCAGGATTATGGCCGAGGTTATTACGAGCGCCACTATCGCGACGGCTATTATCGTGGCGACCGCGGCTATCGCGAGGACCGGGGCTATCGCCGCGACTATCGCGGCTATCGCAACCGCGGCTATCGTGGCTGCTCGAGCGGCACCACCGGCACGATCCTCGGCGCAGTCGCCGGCGGCCTGCTCGGCGGCGAGATCGGCCGCGGCAGCTCGTGGAGGGGGCGCAGCACCACCGGCACGATCATCGGTGCGGGCGCCGGCGCCCTGCTCGGCCGCGAAGTCGACGGCGGCGATTGCCGCGGCCGCCGCCGCTAAACCGGGCCAAGCCAATCAAAGGGCGTCCGCAATGCGGGCGCCCTTTCGCTTGCCCGCTCCCGATCCGAACCCGCATAAGGCGGCGCGAGGAGACGGAGCATGCGGCTGTTGATGATCGCGTGGTTGGCCATGCTCGTGGCGATGCCGTCCAGCGCGCAGCTCTATCGGCCGAAGGACCATCTCGAAAACGTGTCGGCGCCCTGGAATCGGGAGCCGCCTGTCGAGATCGACGTGCGTACCCGGGACGGGCTGCCGTTGAAAGGCCTCTACTGGGGCGGCGATTCGCGATTGCCCATCCTAATGTTCCTCCACGGCCGCTCGGGGGACCGTGTTGATGCGGCGCATTATGTCGAGCCGCTCGCCGCGGCGGGCTATACCGTGGTGATCGCGGACTATCGCGGCTATGGCGGCAATCCCGGCAAGCCGGACGAGAAAGGGCTCAATCTCGACGGCGCGGCCTTTGCCGAGTTCGCCAAGCGGCTGCGCCCTGGCGCGACGGTCTATGCGCTGGGGCATTCGCTCGGCGCGTCGGTGGCGCTGACATTGGCGGCAGACGGCGCGGTCGATGGAGAGATCACCCTCGGCGCGTTCCCCGACCTGCGCTCGGTCGCGCCGAAGATCACGCGCGCATTCCTGCCGGACCGCTTCTCGAACCTCGACACGGTTGCGCGGCTGGCGAAGCCCGCGATCCTGATCCAGGGCCGCTACGACGCGACGGTCAGCATGCAGCAAGGTGAGAAACTGCTCGGCGCGGCGCCAATGGGCTCGGTGCTGCTCGTCTTAGACAAGCAGGACCACCGGCCCGACATGGCCGAGGTGGCGGCGATCCTGCCGGCGATCCTCGACTTCGCGGCGGGGCGGATCGAACCGCTCGCGGCGCAGGCACGCGCACGGGGATTCGCGATGTTCCGAAAGACGCCGACCGGCCGCTGATGCGGCGCTGGAGGCCCGACCGGGAATCGAACCCGGGTGCAAGGATTTGCAGTCCTCTGCGTCACCACTCCGCCATCGGGCCCCGAAAGCGAGGCGGCGAGATGCGCGAGGGGCGGCGCGGTGTCAACATAGTTTCAAAATGATCGCAGCCTCGCTTGGCGGCGACGCTGCAGCGCGATAGAAGCAGCGCAACGTTCAACAAGTGTATTGCGCAGATAATACGGCTGTGCAAGAAAGCCGGAGTAATGATGGCTCTTATGGTCGATCCTGCGCCCGTCGAAGCCGGCCGCTTCGAAGCGATGCGCCACGCGATGGTGGCAAGCCAGCTGCGGACCAACGCGGTCAACGATGCGCGCGTGGTCGAGGCGATGGCGCGGGTGCCGCGCGAAAACTATTTGCCGTCCGAGCATCGCAGCATGGCCTATCGCGATACGCTGCTGCCGCTCGTCGGCGGGCGCCGCCACAATTCGCCGCTGGTGATCGGGCGGCTGCTCACCGAGGCGCAGGTCCAGCCGACCGACCATGTCCTGCTCGTCGGTGCGGCGGGCGGCTATGCCGCGGCGCTGCTCGCACTGCTGGCGAAGTCGGTGGTGGCGCTCGAGGAGGAGGATGCCCTGGTCGGCCTGGCGCGTACCGCACTTGCCGGCGAGTCGAAGGTCGAGGTGGCGCAGGGGCCGCTCAACGCCGGCTGGCCCGCGGGCGCGCCCTATGACCTGGTCGTCGTCGACGGCGCGGTCGAGCAGCTTCCCGATGCGTTGATCGCGCAGGTCAAGCCGGGCGGCCGCGTGCTCACCGGACTGGTCGACCGCGGGGTGACTCGGCTCGCCGCCGGCCGCCGCAGCGAAGGCGGCTTTGGCCTTATCGACTTCATGGACATCGAATGCGCTGAACTGCCTGGTTTCCGACGCCTACGGACCTTCACCTTCTGACATAAAGAAGAGACTGATGCGATTGACCACTTTGCTGCTGGGCGTGAGCCTGACTGCACTCGCCGTGCCTGCCGCCGCGCAGACCACGACGACGCGCTCCGGCACGTCGACTCCGGTGCGGGTGCAGACCGCACCGCCGAGCGCCACGCCGGCGCTCGCGCCCGCGGCGCAGCCTACCACGACTCTGCGCGACGCCCTGGTCCAGGCCTATAACACCAATCCCGATCTCGCCGGCGAGCGCGCCAACCAGCGCGCCAATGACGAGAACGTCCCGATCGCGCGCTCGCGCGGGCTGCCCGGAGTCACCTCGACCGGTTCGCTCAGCAATAGCCTGTACGATACCGACGCGACCCTTGGGCCGACCCGCACAGGGCGACTGGGCCTCGACCTTTCGGTTCCCGTGTTCAGCGGCGGCGCGGTGCGCAATTCGGTGCGCGCGGCCGAGACGCGAGTCGAGGCGGGGCAGGCCAATCTGCGCGGCGCCGAGTCGGACGTCTTCACTCAGGCGGTAACCACCTATGTCGACGTCTTGCGCGACGAGGCGATCGTCCGGCTCAACCAGCAGAACGTCCACGTCCTCGAGGTCAACCTCCAGGCGACGCGAGACCGTTTCGAAGTCGGCGACCTGACGCGCACCGACGTCGCCCAGTCCGAGGCGCGACTCGCACTGGCGCAGAGCCAGCTGCGCAGCGCCGAGGCTCGGCTGATCGGCAGCCGCGAGAGCTATATCCGCGTTGTCGGCGCGCCGCCGGGAGTGCTCGCCGCGCCGCCGCCTCTGCCCAATCTGCCGGACGAGGTGCAGACCGCCGAGCAGACCGCGCTCGCCAACAATCCGTTTCTCGAGGCGGCGCAGCTCAGCCGCGACGCCTCGCGCTACGACGTCAGCGTCGCGCGTGCCGGGCGCCTGCCGCAGGTGAGCGTCGGCGTCGGCGGCGACTATTATAATTATCTCGGATCGGTCGGCTCGCAGGCGCGTGCGCTAGGCACCAATAGCGACGGCTTTGCCACCACCCTGGGGGCGCAGTTGAGCGTGCCGCTCTTCCAGGGCGGCCGTCCGGCGGCGCAGGTTCGCCAGGCGCAGGCCCGCCAGGCCGCGGCGATCGAGCAGGTCACGCTCACGGAGCGCGGCGTGATCGCGCAGGCGCGGTCGGCCTATGCCTCCTATCAGAGCTCGCTGCGCGTGATCGAATCGTCGCGTGTCGCGGTCCAGGCCAACCAGTTGAGCCTCGAAGGCGTCCGCGCCGAGAACAGCGTCGGCACGCGTACGATCCTCGACATCCTCAACGCCGAGCAGGAACTGCTCAACAGCCAAGTCAATTACGTGACCGCCGAGCGCGATGCCTATGTCGCGGGCTTCACCCTGTTGGCGGCGATGGGCCGCGCCGAGGCCAAGGATCTCGGGCTCGATGGCGGGCCGCTCTACGATCCCGCGGTCAACTACAAGCGCGTCCGCGGCCGGATCAGCGACTGGGGCGACGATCCCACGCCGGTCGGCACGAGCACCTCGACCACCGGTACGCCGGCCCAGGGCGCGATCGTGCCGCCGGGGCAGCTGGATCCTTTGCTGCAGCGATCGGTTGACACAACGCCCCGAAATCCCTGATTTAACCATATCAGCCACTGGAGACGTGTCGGCGATGGGGGATATCAGTACCGAGCCGTCGATGGAGGAGATCCTCTCCTCGATCAAACGCATCATCGCCGAGGAAGGCGATGCGGCGACGGCTTCGCGTACCCGTAGCCGCCGTCCCGGCGCGGCGACGACCGCGCCCGCACGGGCGCTGCGCGTCGACGAAGATCCTGAGGAAGAGGCCGTGCTCGAGCTGCGCGACCAGGTCGACGAGATCCCCGTCGAGCGGCCGGCTGCGGCGCCTGCTCAGGCACCGCGCGCCGAGCCGATCCTGTCCGAGCGTGCGGTCGAGGCGACGCGCGGACCGCTCGAGGCCTTGTCGCGGATCGTGGTCAAACCCGAGGTCGCCGGGTCTGACACGCTCGAAGGGCTGGTCCGCGAGATGCTCAAGCCGATGCTGCGCGACTGGCTCGACGCGAACCTGCCGCAGATCGTCGAGGCGATGGTCGCGCGCGAGATCACTCGGATTACCGGACGAGATTAGACGCCTTCTTCCGATGGGAGAGGGATTGGGCGATTGTCTCAATCGCAACCATCTGCTTATCTCACGCCATGAAATCTCTCCTGCTCGCGAGCGTCGCGCTCGCTTCCGCTGCTGCGCCGGCTCTGGCGCGGGATCTCACCATCCAGGACGTCGCCACGCTTTCGCGGGTGAGCGCGCCTGCCGTGTCGCCGGACGGCAAATGGCTCGTCTGGCAGCAGCGCGAGACCGATCTCGCCGCCAATCGCGGACGCTACGACCTGTGGCGGCTCGACCTGACCAAGAAGGGCGCCGTGCCCGAGAAGCTAGTCGCAGAGGCCCAGGTCAACGAGACCGCGCCGCAATTCTCCGCCGACGGCGCGACGGTCTGGTTCCAGTCGGACAAGGGCGGCGACGACGCGGTGTGGGGCGTACCGGTTGCCGGCGGCACGCCGACTCAGCTGACGCACATCCCGGGCGGGTTCAGCGGCTTCAAGGTCGCGCCGACCGGCGACAAGGTGCTCATCTGGGCCGATCGCAAGCCGGGCGCGCCGAGCCTCGAGCCGGCGCAGGTCAAGAAGGATCCCAACGCTGGATCGGGCCGGGTCTATGACCAGCTGTTCGTTCGCCACTGGGATAGCTGGGCGAATGGTGATCGCTCGCAATTGTTCGTGCTGCCATTTGGGCCGAACGGCGCGACGGGCAACGGCGTCGCGATCGGCGGGCAGTTGGTCGGCGACACCCCCTCCAAGCCGTACGGCGGCGGCGAGGAGCTGAGCTGGAGCGCCGACGGCAAGACCGTCTATTTCGCGCTGCGCGAGGCGGGGCGGATCGAATCGACCTCGACCAATCTCGACATCTTCTCCGCACCCGCCGACGGATCGGCGGCACCAACCAACCTCACCGCCGACAATGACGGGATGGATAATCTCCCGACGGTCTCGCCCGACGGCAAGTGGCTGGCCTATTTCGCAATGGCGCGGCCGACCTACGAGGCCGACCGCCAGGTGCTGATGCTGCGCGACCTCGCCACGGGCCAGGTTCGCGCGCTGACCGAGGGCTGGGACCGCTCGGTGGCGTCGATCGCCTGGGCGCCCGATTCGAAGAAGCTCTACATCACGGCGCAGGACACGCAGGAAGAGCCGATCTTCAGTGTCGACGCCAAGAGCGGCAAAGTGACGCGGCTGACGCAGGAGGGCGTGGTCTCGGCAGTGGTACCGACCAGGAGCGGGTTGGTGTTCAGCATGAATAGCCTGACTGCACCGGACGATTTCTATCGGCTCTCGGGCAAGAAGGTGTCGCGGCTGACTTCGGTCAACGCCGCCAAGCTCGCGGGCATCGACTTGCCCAAGGTCGAACGGTTCAGCTTCGCCGGCGCGAATAACGACAAGGTGTGGGGCTATGCGGTACGTCCCGCCAGCCTCGCTGAGGGCGCCAAGGCGCCGATCGCGTTCATCGTCCATGGCGGGCCGCAGGGTTCGAGCAACAACAGCTGGTCATATCGCTGGAACCCCGCGGTGTTTGCGGGCGCGGGCTATGCGGTCGTGTCGATCGATTTCCACGGCAGCACCGGCTACGGTCAGGCCTTTACCGACGCGATCCGCAACAATTGGGGCGGCTGGCCGCTCGAGGACCTGCAAAAGGGGCTGAAGGCGGCGACCGACAAGTTCGCCTATCTCGACGCCGACAATGCCTGCGCTCTCGGCGCCTCGTACGGCGGCTATATGATGAACTGGATCGAGGGGCAGTGGCCGGGCCGGTTCAAGTGCATCGTCCAGCATGACGGCGTGTTCGACGCGCGCGCGATGGCATACGAGACCGAGGAGCTCTGGTTCGACGAGTGGGAACATGGCGGCAAGACCTATTATGAGGACCCCGCCGCGTTCGAGAAATGGAACCCGGTCAACCATGTTACTGCGTGGAAAACCCCGCAGCTGGTGATCACCAGCGAGAAGGACTTCCGCATCCCCTACACGCAGGGGCTTGCGGCGTTCACTGCGCTCCAGCGGCGCGAGATCGAGTCGAAGCTCCTGGTATTCCCCGACGAGAACCATTGGGTGCTCAAGCCGAAGAACAGCCTGCAATGGTATGGCGAAGTGCTGGGCTGGCTGGGGAAGTATACGGCGAAATAGCTGTCTTCGTTCCCCTCCCGCTAGCGCGAGGGGCTAGGGGAGGAGCTGATGCGGCGAGTCCATTCGACTCACGCACGTCAGGCCCTCCCCCGACCCCTCCCGCAAGCGGGAGGGGAGCGCTTGTGTCCGGAGCTAGCCCAAGGCTAAAGCCGCCGCATGACCGAGCTTCCCAAGACCTTCGACCCCGCCGAAATCGAATCCCGCTGGTACCGGCATTGGGAGCAGAACGGCCTGTTCGCGCCCGAGCGGCCTGGCGCCGATCCGTGGACTTTGGTCAATCCGCCGCCCAACGTCACCGGCAGCCTGCATATCGGCCATGCGCTCGACAACACGCTGCAGGACGTGCTCGTCCGCCACGCGCGGCTCAAGGGCAAGGATGCGCGCTGGGTGGTCGGTACCGATCACGCCGGCATCGCGACGCAAATGGTGGTCGAGCGCCAGCTCAACGCGCGCCAGCAGAAGCGCACCGACTTCACCCGCGAGGAATTCGTCGCGAAGGTTTGGCAGTGGAAGGAAGAGAGCGGGGGCGAGATCACCCAGCAGCTCCGCCGGCTCGGCTGCTCGATGGACTGGGCGAACGAGCGCTTCACGATGGACGAGGGCTTCTCCAAGGCCGTCCTCAAGGTGTTCGTCGAGCTGCACAAGCAGGGGCTGATCTACCGCGACAAGCGCCTGGTGAACTGGGATCCTGGCCTCGGAACCGCGATCAGCGACCTCGAGGTCGAGACGCGCGAGATCAAGGGCAATTTCTGGCATCTGCGCTACCCGCTCGCGGACGGCAGCGGCTTCATCCAGGTCGCGACGACGCGGCCCGAGACGATGCTCGCCGACATGGCGGTGGCGGTGAACGCCAGCGACGAACGCTATGCGGCGCTGGTCGGCAAGCAGGTGCGGCTGCCGATCACCGGACGGCTGGTGCCGATCATCACCGACGACCATGCCGATCCCGAACTGGGTTCGGGCGCGGTGAAGATCACGCCGGGGCATGACTTCAACGATTTCGAGGTCGGCCGCCGCGCCGGGATCGAGGCGCGCGACATGCTCAACATGCTCGACGCCAAGGCGCAGATCACCCAGACCTCGGACGGGCTGATCCCGGCCGAGCTGCTCGGACTCGACCGGTTCGAAGCGCGCAAGCTGGTGGTCGCGCGGCTCAAGGACGAGGGCTTCCTTGTCCCGCACGTCGACAAGGACGGCGAGGAACATGATTCCGAGCCGCGCACGATCCAGACGCCCTATGGCGACCGCTCGGGGGTGGTGATCGAGCCCTGGCTGACCGACCAATGGTATGTCGACGCGGCGACCTTGGCCAAGCCGGCGATCGAGGCGGTCCGCTCGGGCGCGACCAAGATCGTCCCGAAGAGCTGGGAAAAGACCTATTTCAACTGGATGGAGAACATCCAGCCCTGGTGCGTTAGCCGGCAGCTTTGGTGGGGACACCGTATCCCGGCATGGTTCGCCGATGACGGCAGCATCTACGTCGCCGAGAGCGCGGCCGAGGCGCAGGCCCAGGCCGGCGCGGGCGTGTCGCTCACCCAGGACAGCGACGTCCTCGACACCTGGTTCTCCTCGGCGCTGTGGCCGTTCGCGACGATGGGGTGGCCTGACGAGGACGTGAAGGCGCTCGGCCGCTACCCCAACGACGTGCTGATCTCGGGCTTCGACATCCTGTTCTTCTGGGATGCGCGGATGATGATGCAGGGTTTGCACTTCCTGAAGGACGTGCCGTTCAAGACCCTGTATCTCCACGGTTTGGTGCGCGCGGCGGACGGGCAGAAGATGTCCAAGTCCAAGGGCAATGTCGTCAATCCGCTCGGGCTGATCGACCAGTACGGGGCGGACGCGCTGCGCTTCTTCATGGCGGCGATGGAGAGCCAGGGCCGCGACATCAAGATGGATGAGCGGCGGATCGAGGGCTATCGCAATTTCGCGACCAAGCTGTGGAACGCCGCGCGCTTCTGCCAGTCGAACGGGATCGGTGCGAGCGCGACGCTCGAGCCGCCGGTGGCGAGCCTCGCGGTCAATCGCTGGATCATCGCCGAGACCGTTGCGACGGTGCAGGCGCTCGACCTCGCGCTCGCCGACCTGCGCTTCGACGAGGCGGCGAACACGATCTACCAATTCACCTGGAGCCGCTTCTGCGACTGGTATCTCGAGCTGATCAAGCCGGTGATCCAGGGCGAAGGCGGGGTGCCCGCAGCGGGCGAAGGTGCCGAGGAGACGCGCGCGGTGGCGGGCTGGGTGCTCGACCAGATCCTCGTCCTGCTCCACCCGTTCATGCCCTTCATCACCGAAGAGCTTTGGTCGAAGATGGGGACGCGCGAGCATGCGCTGATCGTCGCGAAATGGCCGATGGCCGACGCGCGGGCGCTCGATCCCGACGCGGCGAAGGAAGTCGACTGGCTGATCCGGTTGGTCGGCGAGATCCGCGCGGCGCGAACCGAGCTCAATGTGCCGCCGGGCGCGCGGCTGCCGCTGCATGTCCGCGATGCCTCGGGCGAGACAGCCTCGCGGCTCGACCGCCAGTCGGCGGCGCTGGCGCGGCTGGCGCGCGTCGATCAGGCGGCAGGGGATGCGCCGGCGGGCGGATCGCTCCAGATCGTCGTCGACGAAGCGACCTTCGTGCTGCCGATCGCCGGCGTGGTAGATCTGGAGGCCGAGAAGGCGCGCCTGACCAAGGCGATCGCCGCGGCCGAGAAGGAGCGCGACGGGCTCTCGGGCCGGCTCGGCAATCCGAGCTTCGTCGAGCGGGCCAAGCCCGAGGCAGTCGAGAAGGCGCGCGCGGACCATGCCGAGAAGGCGGCCGAGGCCGAGCGGCTGGGCGCGGCGCTTGCGCGGCTGGGGTAGATTGCGAGGGATGCTGTTCCCCGGCGGAGGCCGGGGCCCAGCTTCCATCAAATCGGCGAGGTTAGACTAGCCTCTCGAAGATATCGTAACTGGGCCCCGGCCTTCGCCGGGGAACAGGTTGACAGGCGTCCAATAGAGGTCCCGCTCACCGCTTCGGCACCATGACGTCGATCACCGCCGCCGCGATCCGCGCGGTGACGGGCGTGTGCGCCAGAACTTCGCCGTCGATCGACACCGGCAGCGGCGGCTCGGTAGCGATGCGCAGCGACTTGCCGCGGAAGCTCACGGTGTCCTCGTGGCGCGCCTCGCGTCGCAGCACGCCGTTCACCCAATTGCGCAGCAGCCGGCGGCGGGCGTGGCCGCGCACCGCCTGGACGACGATCTCGCCGCTGTCGACTTCGGCCTCGTCGATCAGCTCGGTGCCGCCGTGGAACGGGCCGTTGGCGATGCGGACCTCGACGACGCGCAGCCTTTGCGCGTCTTTGCCTTCGCCGATGATCAAGGTGAAGGGGTGGAAGCGCGTGAATTCGAACGCCGCCCAGGACAGATAGCCCGCGCGCCCGAACCAGCGCTTGAGCCCTGAGGGCACGTTCTCCGCAATCTGCGGCGACAGCCCCAATGCCGCGCAATTGGCGAAATAGTCGTCGTCGATCATGCCGAGGTCGATCCGGCGCAATTCACCCTTCGCGATGACCTCGATCGCGCCGTCGATGTCGAGCGGGATGCCGAGCGAGCGGGCGAAGCTGTTGGCGGTGCCCAGCGGTAGCACTGCGATCGCCGCGCCGGTGCCCTTGATGAAGTCGACCAGTCCGCTGATCGTCCCATCGCCGCCCCCAAGGATGACGAGATCGGGCTGGGCGGCGAGCGCGCGCTTGAGCGTGGGCTCGAGCTGGGCGGGGTCTTCGACGGCATGCGCGTCGACGGTAAAGGGCAGGCCGCTCAGGCGCTTGCATGCCGCTTCGAACAAATCCTGGCCACGTCGCGACTGGGCATTGACGATCATCGTGGCGGAGCGAAAATCGGGCATTGTCACTCCTGGGACGTTTCAGCTGTGCAACGCTTGCACCGGCTCGCGCGATCCCGCAAACGACCGCGATGAGTCAGTATCCCGCACTTCGCCTTCGTCGCACGCGTGCCGCCGGCTGGAGCCGGCGCATGCACGCCGAAACCGTGCTCACCCCCGCCGATCTGATCTGGCCGCTGTTCGTCACCGAAGGCGATGCCGAGGAGCCGATCGCGTCGCTGCCCGGCGTGTCGCGCTGGTCGGTCGCGGGGATCGGCGAGCGGGCTAAGGAGGCTGCGGCGCTCGACATCCCGTGCCTGGCCTTGTTCCCCAATACGCCTGCGAGGCTGCGCAGCGACGATGGGCGCGAGGCCCTCAACCCCGACAATCTGATGTGCCGCGCGATCCGATCGATCAAGGATGCGGTGCCCGAGATCGGCGTGCTCACCGATGTCGCGCTCGATCCCTATACCAGCCACGGCCATGACGGGATCGTCGACGCCGCCGGCTATGTGCTCAACGACGAGACCGCGAACGTGCTCACCGACCAGGCGCTGGTCCAGGCCGAGGCCGGTGCGGACATCGTCGCGCCGTCGGACATGATGGACGGCCGCGTCGGGCTGATCCGCGCCGCGCTCGAGGCCAATGGCCATGTCAATGTCCAGATCATGGCCTATGCCGCGAAGTACGCCAGCGCGTTTTACGGGCCGTTCCGCGATGCGGTTGGCAGCCGCGGACTGCTGAAGGGCGACAAGAAGACCTATCAGATGGACCCGGCCAATGCCGAGGAGGCGCTGCGCGAAGTCGCGCTCGACCTGGCCGAGGGCGCGGACAGCGTGATGGTCAAGCCGGGCTTGCCATATCTCGACATCATAACGCGTGTGAAGAACGCGTTCGAAGTGCCGGTATTCGCCTATCAGGTGTCGGGCGAATATGCGATGATCGAGGCAGCGGCGGCAGCCGGGGCGGGGGACCGCGAGGCACTGGTAATGGAGACGCTGATGGCGTTCAAACGCGCCGGCTGTTCGGGTGTGCTCACTTACCACGCGCCGCTGGCCGCGCGACTGCTGGGCGCGTGATCGAGACCGAACGCCTGATTCTGCGCGTCCCCGAGCCGCGCGACCGCGATGCGCTGGTCGGGATGTTCATCGACCAGCAGGTGATGGCGCTGCTCTTTCCCGGCATGGACGCAGCGGCTGCCGAGGCAGTGATCGCCAAGCATGCGCAGTGGCGGGGCGAAGGTCTCGGCTTCCTCGCCGTCGAGCGCCGCGAGGACGGTGCGGTCATCGGGTTCTGCGGACTGAAGCGCGGCGAACCGCATCTTCCGATCCACGGCAAGATCGAAGCGGGCTGGATCATCGATCTCCCCTGGTGGCGCCACGGCTATGCGCGCGAGGCGATGCAGGCGGTGCTCGCCGACGCATGGGGGCGGATCGCCGAGGACCGGATCTACGCGATCACTTCGGCGGTCAATCTGCCCAGCCAGGGACTGATGGCGCGGCTGGGCATGCACCGGCTCGCCGACGGCGATTTCCTCAGCGCGACCTTTCCAGAAGGCCACCAATTGGCTCCCAGCGTCACCTACGCGATAGATCGCCCGGCATGATCGAGACCGAACGCCTCCGGCTTCGCCCGTGGTGCGCGGCGGACAAGCCCGGCTTTCACGCACTGGTGAACACGCCGGCGATGATGGCGCATTTCGGGGGCCCGGTCGCGCAGGCAAAGCACGATCTGCTCATCGACCGCCAGATCGACCAGCAGACGCGCTACGGCCATTCGATGTGGGCGGTCGAACGCAAGGAGACGGGCGAACTTGCCGGCGTGTGCGGGCTGCGTATCGGCGGGCATCCGGACACGCCGGTGCCCGAGGAACTCGAGATCGGCTGGCGGATCGGCGAGAAGCATTGGGGGCAGGGCATCGCGCGCGAGGCGGCGGAGGCGAGCCTCGCCTGGGGCTGGGCGAATACCGGGCGGCCGCGCGTTGCCGCCTGGACGACGATCGACAATATCCGGTCCTGGGGTCTGATGGAGCGGCTCGGCATGCGCCGCCGCGCCGATCTCGACTTCCGCCATCCCGATTACGCCGCTGGCAACCCCTTCGGCGCGATGATCGTCTACGCGATCGACCGGCCGGCATGATCGAGTCCGAGCGCCTGATCCTGCGCGGCTGGCGCGATTCCGACCGCGCACCGTTTCACGCGATGGGGCAGGACGAGCGCGTGATGGCGACACTCGGCCCCCTGCTGTGGCGCGACGAGACCGACGCGATGATCGACCGGATGCAGCGCATCCTCGATGCCAATGGCTACACCTTCTGGGCGATCGAGCGGCGGACCGACGGCGCGTTTCTCGGCTTTTGCGGGCTCAAGCCGGGCGCCGAGGAGACGCCGATCGAGGGGGAGATCGAAATCGGCTGGCGGCTTGCCCACGAATTCTGGGGACAAGGCTATGCCCGCGAGGCGGCGCAGGCCAGCCTCGACTGGGGCTGGGCCCATCTCGACGTGGCGCATATCGCCGCGATCACGAATGTGGACAATGTCCGCAGTTGGGGGCTGATGGAGCGGCTCGGCATGGTCCGCGCGGCCGAGGACGATTTCGACCATCCCAAGGCGATCGAGCGGCTGCGCCCGCACGTCACCTATCGCATCGCGCGGCCGGCGGTTAAGCCTGCCTAAACCGATCGAGCGCCAGGACGGCCGGGGAGAACCACGCATGGACGACGAAATCGAGCAGCAGGCCGTGCCGCGAACGCGGTACCGCGCGCTGTTCGTCGTCGCGATCCTCACCGGATCGTTCCTGCTGTTCCTCGTCCAGCCGATGGTCGCGCGGATGGCACTGCCGCGGCTCGGCGGCGCGCCGGCGGTGTGGAACAGCGCGATGCTGGTCTACCAAGCGCTGCTGCTCGGCGGATATGCCTATGCCCATTGGCTCGGGCGCGTGCCGGTGCGGATGCAGGCGGGGATTCACCTCGCAGTGCTCGCGGTAGCCGCGCTCTGGCTGCCGATCGGACTCACCGCGATGGAATTGCCCGCCGACGCCGAGCCGGCGCTTTGGGTTCCCTGGCTGTTCGGCGCGTCGATCGGGCCTCTGTTCTTCGCGATCTCGGCACAGGCGCCTTTGCTCCAGCGCTGGTACAGCGTCGCGAGCGGCGGACGGGATCCCTATGCGCTCTACGCCGCCTCCAATATCGGCAGCTTCGGCGGGTTGATCGCCTATCCGCTGGTCGTCGAGCCCGGCCTCGCGCTCCGCGGGCAGAGCATGCTGTGGACGGTCGGCTACGCACTGGTCTTCGTGCTGGTCGCGGCGTGCGCGACTTTGCTGCCCCGGAAGACATCCGAGGAACCGCATGTAGCGCATCACAGCCCCGCGCCGGGCGCACGCCGGGTGCTGCACTGGGTGATCCTCGCCTTCGTTCCCTCGGGGCTGATGCTCGCGACGACGACCTTCCTCACTACCGACATCGTCGCGATGCCGATGCTGTGGGTGCTGCCGCTCGGCCTGTATCTGCTGAGCTTCTCGGTGGCGTTTCGCGAGGGCGACGCGATCCCCGACCTGCTCGCGCGCATCGCGCCCCTCATCGTTCTGCTGTTCGGCGCGACTCTGATCGCCGGACACCAGAAACTCGCTTACCTCAATGCGTTGATCGGGCTGGTCCTGCTGTTCGTCGTCGCGGTGGCGCTGCATTCGTGCATGTACCGGCTGCGTCCCGCGCCCGATAGGCTGACCGGCTTCTATCTGGCGATGTCGGTCGGCGGCGCCCTGGGCGGCGTATTCTCCGGCCTGCTCGCTCCGGTGCTGTTCGACTGGACCTATGAATATCCGCTGCTGATCCTCGCGGCCGGATGGCTGATGCCCCAGGCATTCCTGTTCCCGGCGATCGGCCGGCTCTGGAATAGCGATGGACGGGTGCTGGCCGCCAAGACGCTCGGCGCGGCGCTGCTGGTCGCGCTGCTGGTATGGCTCGGCATCGCCAATCCGAGCCGCATCTTCGGCGAGATGCACGAGCAGATTGCGTTTCTCGCCGTCGCGACGGTCGGGTTGCTCGCCACGGGCAGCCGTATCCCCTACGTCGTCGCGCTGGCGGGCGGGCTGTTCCTGTTCGGCGGCTATCGCGCGATCGACACCTCGCTGAGCGGCGACCGGACGCGCAGCTATTTCGGCGTCTACACGGTGACCGATACGCCCGGCGAGCGCCGGCTGGCGCACGGCACCACGCTGCACGGCATCCAGCTTCAGGGCGTGCGCTCGCGCCTCCCGACCACCTATTACGTCCCCGGTTCGGGCGTGGGGCAGGCGATGCGCGCTGCGCCCGCTCTCTACGGTCCCGGCGCCCGCATCGGCGTGGTCGGGCTCGGGACCGGCACGCTCGCTTGCTATGCCCAGCCGGGGCAGCATTGGCGCTTCTACGAGATCGATCCCGAAGTGGTCGATCTGTCGCGCAATTCGGGCAAGTTCAGCTTCCTGCGGCAATGCGCGCCGCAGGCCGAGATCGCGATCGGCGATGCCCGGCTGCGCCTCGGCGAGGCGGCGCCCGCGAGCCTCGACCTGCTTGCGCTCGACGCCTTCTCCTCGGACGCAGTGCCGATGCACCTGATGACCACCGAGGCGTTCGGCACCTATGCCCGCGTGCTCGCGCCCAACGGGCTGCTGCTCGTCCACATCTCGAACCGGTTCCTGGCGCTGTCGCCGGTAGTCGCGGCCGCGGCGACGCAGGGCGGCTGGCACGCCGCGCGGCTGGTCTACCAGCCGACCGCGCTAGAGGAACGCGCCGAGGCCACGGTGTCGGACTGGATCGCACTCACGCGCGACGAGTCGACATTGGCACGGCTGACCGGCGGGCGATGGCAGCCGCTGGTGCTCAAGCCGGGCTTCACGCCCTGGACCGACGATTATGCCTCGGTGATGCCGGTGATGCGCGCGCTCCACCCGTCGCTGGCGGACGATTAGGCGCCGCCGAGCGCTGCTTCGAGTGCGCCGATCCGCTCACTCTGCGACTTGGTCGCGGCATTGGCGGCGGCGAGCTGGGCGTCGAGGGCGGGATAGGCCGGTTTGCCCGCTTCGCCGCGCTCGATCGCCAGGCGCTCGAACTCGGCGACGGCGGCCTGGGTGGAGGTGCGCAGCGATTCGAGGCTCGCCAGCGCGATCTGGGCGTCGAGCCAGGCGTCCGACCCTTCGCGCAGACCGCGGGCGACCGCGACCTTGGCCTCGGTCGCCTGCGCCGCGGCGGCGAAGCGCTGATTGCCCGACTGGAGCTGGGCGGCGAGTTCGGCGATCCGCTTGTCGAGCGCGGGATCGGGCGTGACGACCGCCGCGGGCCTTACCGGCTCGGCGAGGCTCTGCTTCTCGATTGGCCGCGGGAGCAACGACGGATAGACCTCGCTGCTCTGGGTGCACCCCGCGAGCCCGAGGGCGAGGGCGGGAAGGGCGGCGAAAAGAGGGCTGCGCATGCCCGGCTGCTTAAGCTTGTGGAAAACCTCGCGCAACGGGGTTGCGTTCTCCAAAAGTCGCTTCTATCAGCGCCACTCCAATGCGCGCCCGTAGCTCAGCTGGATAGAGCATCAGACTACGAATCTGAGGGTCGGACGTTCGAATCGTTCCGGGCGCGCCACTTTCCTCCATCGGTGGAAACCTGGCTTTGGTGAGGATCGGCACCGCTGGTTGGTCGATCCCGCGACAGGTTGCCGAGAGGGTGCCCGGGGAGGGCACGCATCTCCAACGCTATGCGCGGCGGTTTTGTATCGCCGAGATCAATAGCAGCTTCCATCGTCCGCACCGCACCGCGACCTATGCGCGCTGGGCAGAGGCCGTGCCCCGGGATTTTCGTTTTGCGGTAAAGCTGCCCAAGACGATCACGCATCAGGCGCGGCTGGTCGATTGCGAGGATCTGCTCGCGGTGTTCGCGGACGAAGTGGCGGGGCTGGGCGACAAGCGCGGGCCATTGCTCGTCCAGCTTCCGCCGAGCTTTGCCTTTCCCGGCGCGGTTGCCACGCGCTTCTTCGATTCGTGCGATCGGCGGCTCGGCGGGCAGGTGGTGATCGAGCCGCGCCACGCCAGCTGGTACACCGACGAGGTCGACCGATTGCTCGTCGAGCGCCACATCGCCCGTGTGCTCGCCGACCCGCCGGTGCCCGAGGCGGCGCGCGCGCCGGGCGGATGGCGAGGGCTCACTTATATCCGGCTCCACGGCACGCCGCGTGTTTATTGGTCGCCCTACGAGCCTGCGGCGCTCGAGGCGCTGGCCGGCCGCATCGCCGGTTGGGCGGCGAAGAGTGAGGTCTGGACGATCTTCGACAACACCGCGTCGGGCGCGGCGCTCGGCAATGCACTAGACCTGATTGAGACTCTGTCTTAGCGGCATGCCCCGAAGCAGTTGGCTCACTGCGGAATATCGAAGGTGTCGAGGATCTTGGCGCCGGCCATGAACACCGCGACCGGGCAGAGCAGGAACAGCAGCTTGCCGCCCAGGCCCGGGAAGCGGTCGAGATAATGCATCCCGCGCTCCACTGCACCGGTGCCCAGGCCGTAGATCACGAGATAGGCCTCGAACTTGGTCTTGATGGTGAAGAGGCGGCGGATGCGGCTGTACATGCGCGGCATCTAAGCAAGCGCCGGGCCAAGCGCGGAGATCCGCCATTTCCGGTTGGGCGGATATGGTTACCTGTCAATTAACTCGACAGTCCCGAGCGCTTCGAGCAGCACGCGGCGGGCGGATTCGATCTGCGCGATCAGTGCCGGATCGCCGATCTGGTCGGCGGCGATTGTTTCCGGCCAGTACGCTTCGATGACCTTCGCGACGGCGTCGAGCCGGGTTTCGTCGACCAGGAAGCGCGGATCGACCGTCGCCGGATCGGCGACGACGCGCAGCCGCAGGCAGGCCGGGCCGCCGCCATTCGCCATCGACTGGCGAACGTCGACCGTCTCGACGCGGCGGATCGGGCCGTTGCCGGCGACATGCGCGTCGAGCCAGGCCGACACGCTCGGCGTCTCGCGCACTTCCTCCGGGGCGATCAACGCGGTCTCGCCTGAGGGGAGAGTGACCAACTGGGCATTGAACAGATAGGAGGCGATGGCGTCTTCCAGGCTGACCTGGTCGGCTGGCACCTCGACGATCTCTACCTCGGGAAAAGCGGTGCGGAGATCGTCGTAGAAGCGCGCCTTGTCGGCGAAGGCGTATTCGTGCGCGAACAGGACGCGGCCATTGGCAACCGCGACGACGTCATTGTGGAAGGCACCGGCAGCGATCGCCGCTTCGGATTGCTGGACAAAGAGCGTGCGCGCCGGATCGAGGCCATGACGTCGCGCGATCGCCGCGCTGGCATCGGTATGCTGGCGGGCAGGGAAGGGGCCGCCGGACTTGCCGTAGACGAAGATCTCGACCCCTGGCGCGTCGTGCGCCGCTGCCAGCCGCATATGGTTGGCGGCGCCTTCGTCGCCGAGCGGCGCGGGGACGGGGGCGTGGACCGAAAAGGCGGGGTGGGCAAAGGCGAGGCGGAGCTGCGCCAGCGTCTCGGGCCATTCGTGGCTCCGATGCGGCATCGTCGCGAGGTTGGCGACGGTGAGGTGGCAGCGACCGTCGGCGGTGTCGGGGGCAGGCGATACCGTCGCAGCGTTGGCGGCCCACATCGCCGACGCCGACAGTGCCTGCGCCTGCAGGTGGCGCGGCGCCGTGGCGTAATCGGTGGCGAGGGCTGCGAGCCAGTGATGGTCGGGCCGGGCGTGGGGCAGCAGCACCCCCTGGGTCAGTCCCAGCCGCAGATTCGCGCGCATTTTGGCGAGGCCTTGGAGAGCAGCGGCGCGCGGGCTCGCGGTGCGTCCGCAATTACGCGTTGCGGCGAGATTGCCGGGGCTGAGGCCGGCGTAATTGTGGCTGGGCCCGATGATGCCGTCGAAGTTGATTTCGGTCAGCATGGAAGCCCCTCCCTTTCAGGGGAGGGGTTGGGGTGGGGCATGTACGCGGGCGCGCGCTCTGTGAGACA
>NZ_JBYSXG010000034.1:0-52571 GCF_058782005.1 Sphingomonas sp. FW306-1B-B10E | reverse complement strand
ACCCCAACCCCTCCCCTGAAGGGGAGGGGCTTGCAGAAGAAGACTGGACCCAGCCCTACCGCGATCGCCTCGAGTTCGAGCTCGACGTCATCATCCAGATGGGGTTCCCGGGCTATTTCCTGATCGTCGCGGATTTCATCAAATGGGCCAAGGCGCACGACATTCCGGTCGGCCCGGGCCGCGGCTCGGGCGCGGGCTCGGTGGTCGCCTGGGTGCTGACGATCACCGACCTCGATCCCTTGAAGCTCGGCCTGCTCTTCGAACGCTTCCTAAACCCGGAACGCGTGTCGATGCCCGACTTCGACATCGACTTCTGCGAAACCCGCCGCGGCGAGGTGATCCGCTACGTCCAGCAGAAATACGGCCGCGACACCGTCGCGCAGATCATCACCTTCGGGACGATGAAGGCGCGCGCGGTGCTCAAGGATGTCGGCCGCGTGCTCCAGATGAGCTACGGTCAGGTCGACCGCCTCGCCAAGCAGATCCCGAACCTGCCCGCCGATCCCTGGACGCTCAAGCGTACCCTCGATGGGATCAGCGAATTCCACAGCGAGTATAAGAACGACAGCAGCGTCCGCCACCTGATCGACCTGTCGATGCGGCTCGAGGGCCTGCCGCGGCACAGCTCGACTCACGCCGCCGGCGTGGTGATCGGCGACCGCCCGCTCGCCGAGCTCGTGCCGCTGTATCGCGATCCGCGCTCCGACATGCCCGTCACGCAGTTCGACATGAAATATGTCGAGGGCGCCGGCCTGGTGAAGTTCGACTTTCTCGGCCTCAAGACGCTGTCGGTGCTCAAGAAAGCGGTCGAACTGCTCGCCGACCGCGGGCTCGAAGTCGATCTCGACGCACTCGGCTGGGACGATGCCGAGGTCTACGACTTGCTCCAGCGCGGCGACACCGTCGGCGTGTTCCAGCTCGAATCCGAAGGCATGCGGCGCACGCTGACCGCCGTCCGCCCGACCAATTTCGGCGACATCATCGCGCTCGTCTCGCTCTATCGCCCGGGCCCGATGGACAACATCCCGAGCTTCGGCCGGCGCAAGCAGGGCACCGAGGAGATCGTCTACCCGCACGAGACGCTCGAGCCGATCCTGAAGGAGACCTACGGGATCTTCGTCTACCAGGAACAGGTGATGCAGGCCGCGCAGATCCTCGCGGGCTACAGCCTGGGCGGCGCCGACATGCTCCGCCGCGCGATGGGCAAGAAGATCAAGGCCGAGATGGACCAACAGCGCGCGATCTTCGTCGAAGGCTGTTTTAAGGTCCACGGCATCAAGCCCGCCAAGGCCAACGAATTGTTCGACTTGATCGACAAGTTCGCCGGCTACGGCTTCAACAAGTCGCACGCCGCGGCCTATGCGCTGCTCGCTTATCAGACCGCCTGGCTCAAGACCCACCATCCGCACGAATTCTTCGCCGCGTCGATGGCCTACGACATCCACCAGACCGACAAGCTGGCGATCTTCGCCGACGACATGAACCGGCTCAAGATCGACTGCCTGCCGCCGGACATCAACGCCAGCCTCGCCGACTTCCATGTCGAGAAGCATGAGGACGGCCTCGCGGTGCGCTATGCGCTGGGCGCGCTCAAGGGCGTCGGCGAGCGCGCAATGGAATTGCTCGTCGAGGAGCGCGAGGAGAAGGGCCGGTTCAAGTCGCTCGACGACTTCGCCAAGCGCGTCGACCCGCGGCTGCTCAACAAGCGCCAGCTCGAGACGCTCGCCGCGGCGGGCGCCTTCGACGGGATCGAGCCCAACCGTGCCGGGGTCCATGCCGCCGCCGAAACGATCCTCGCCGTCGCGCAGCGCACGCATGACAGCCGGACGAGCGGGCAGGGCGGGCTGTTCGGCGAATCCGAGCCGAGCGGCGGCGCGATCAACCTGCCGCGCAGCGCGGTCTGGTCGCTCGCCGACAAGATCGCCGCCGAGCGGGACGCGTTCGGCTATTATTTCTCGGCGCATCCGCTCGATCGCTACGGGCATCTCGTCCGCAGCCAGGGCGCGCGCGAGATCGCCACGCTGAACGAAGTCCCGATCCCCGATGGCGGCCGCGTCGGCGCGACGATCGCGGCTTTGATCGAGGACGCGCGCTGGCGCACCTCGGCGCGCGGCAACCGCTACATGATGGCGACGATCTCGGACACCTCCGGCCAGGCGATCGCCAGCTGCTTCGACGAATTCGCCGCCAAGGACATGGAGGAAGCATCGCGCGCCGGCGGCTGTGCGCTGCTCACCGTCGAGCTCGACAAGCGTCCGGGCGAAGACACGCCGCGCGTCTCGATCAAGCGCGTCCAGCCGTTCGAGAGCATCGCCAACACCGCGCGGCTGATCGTCGACTTGGAAGTGCGCGACGCCAGCGTGCTGCCGCGGCTCGCCGCGCTGATCGGCGAGGAGCGCGGCGGCCGCAGCACCGTGCGCATCTGGGCGCCGTTCGGGCCGGAAGGCCAGGCCGAACTGGTCATCGGCCGCAACTTCCGCATCGACGAGGAAATGGTCGAACGCATCCGCGGCTTGCCGGGGATCGCCAAGGCGGTGTTCGGCAAGCCCGAAGTCACGCTGGCGGCCGCGGCTTAGCCCCCGTCACCTCGGCCTTGGGCGGGGGCCACCACGCCGCGATGGAAAGGCGTGCAGCCCAGCGCCTCGATCGCCTCCCAGGTCGTGAACGCGTGAACGACTGTTCCCGGCGAACGTCCGCGATCGGGTGGTTAGTTGCCTTCTAGCCCTCTCCCGCTTTCGCGGGAGAGGGTTGGGTGAGGGTCTTCTTTCTTTTACTTCTTGCCTCATGCCCACGCCCGTCCGCCGACAGACGAGTCGCCATGCGTCGCAGCTCCGCAAGGACGCGACCGATGCGGAGCGCCTGCTCTGGGGCTCGCTGCGCAACCGGCGACTCTTCGGATACAAGTTCCACTTCCAGGCCACGATCGAGCCCTTCGTCGTCGACTTCCTGTGTGTGGAGGCGCACCTCATCATTGAGGTGGACGGCAGCCAGCATGGCGTTGAAGTCGATGCCCGGCGCACGCACTTTCTGGAGAGCCGAGGCTATCGGGTCCTGCGCTTCTGGAACAACGAGGTTCTGGAGAATCTCGACGGCGTGCTGGAGACCATTCTGGCAGCCCTGAACGCGGATCGGCTAGGCTGACGAGGCAAAAGAAGAAGACCCTCACCCAACCCTCTCCCGCGAAAGCGGGAGAGGGCTTGAAGAAAGGCGGCGGCAATCGAGACGGTAGCCGATAGGCCGCTTCATAGATCTACTGCCTGGTAGACCCCGGTCCGAGACCGGGATGACCCGGGAGGAGGCCAGGTTACAAATCATTGCCGCCCGCTCGACACCGCGCCCGCTCCCCGCTTACTCTCTCCAAAAAACGGAGAGAGCGATGCTGGGTGGAATGCAGGATTTCGAGCTGCGCGTGATGCGCCTGCTCGATCACGCCGCGCGCGAACATGGCCCCCGCGAGATCGTCAGCCGCTGGGCCGATGGCAGCGAGACCCGCACCAACTGGGCCGGCATCGCCCATGATTCCCGCCGCCTCGCCCAGGCGCTCGAACGCCTCGGCGTCCGGCCCGGCGACCGCGTCGCCACGCTCGGCATGAACCATGGCCGCCACCTCGTCGCCTGGTACGGCACGATCGGCATGGGCGGGGTGATCCACACGATCAATCCGCGGCTGTTCGAGGACCAGCTCGCCTTCATCGCCAACCATGCCGAGGACCAAGTGCTCTTCTATGACAAGGCGTTCGCGCCTTTGGTCGACAAGCTCAAGCCGCGATGGACCAGCATCCGCCATTACATCTGCTTCGACGATGGCGCCTTCGAAGCGTTGCTCGCTCCCGAGACCGGCGACTATGCCTGGGTCGAGGGCGACGAGCGCGAAGCGTGCATGCTGTGCTATACCAGCGGCACTACCGGCGACCCCAAGGGCGTGCTCTACACCCACCGCTCGACGGTGATCCACGCGATCACCGAGCTCCAGCCCGCCGAGTTCGACTTGTCGACCCAGGCGGTGGCGATGCCGATCGTGCCGATGTTCCATGCGGTCGGCTGGGGACTGCCCTTTGCCGGCGCGGCGGTGGGCGCCAAGTTCGTGTTCTCGGCGGTGAACGAGCCGGCCGTTTTGTGCGACTTGATGAATCGCGAAAAGGTCACCCATAGCGCCGGCGTCCCCACGGTCTGGTTCGCGATGTTTCAGCACATGGATGCCACAGGAGTCGCGCCTAAGTATCTGAAAATAGTGACGATCGGTGGATCGGCCGCTCCGCGCGCAATGATCGAGCGGCTGATGAAGATGGGTATCCGCGTCAACCATGCCTGGGGCATGACCGAGACCAGCCCGATCGGCACGATGGGCGCCCCCTCTTATGACTGGGACGAATTGAGCTTCGAAGCGCAGGTCGACCAGGTCTCGAAGCAGGGCAAGGTCCCCTTCGGCGTCGAGCTGCGCGTGGTCGACGATGACGGCGTGGTCCAGCCCCGCGACGGCACGAGCTCGGGCCGCCTCCAGGTCCGCGGCCCCTGGGTGATCAGGCAATATTATGGCGAAGAGGCGCTTGCCGTGGATGCCGACAGCTGGTTCGACACCGGCGACGTCGCGGTGCTGCACCCGGACGGGACGATGCAGATCACCGATCGCGCCAAGGATGTGATCAAGTCGGGCGGCGAATGGATCAGCTCGGTCGAGCTGGAGAATGCCGCGATCGGTTGCGCCGGCGTCGCCGAGGCCGCGGCGATCGGCGTGTTCCACCCCAAATGGGACGAGCGCCCGATCCTGCTGGTGGTGCGCAAGCCCGGGAGCGCAGTGACCGCGGAGGAGGTCCGCGCGCATCTCGAACAGCATGTCGCCCGGTGGTGGCTCCCCGACGAGATCCACTTCGTCGACAGCCTGCCGCACACCGCCACCGGCAAGCTGCTCAAAACCGCGATCCGCGCCCAATACAAGGATTTCAAGCGGCGGCTGCCTAATTTCCCTCTCCCCTTGTGGGAGAGGGAGGGAGCCGATGAAATCGGCGGAAGGGTGAGGGGGGTCTGTCTCACCTAACGTCCCCCTCATCCTTCCCACTCGATTTCATCGAGCGGGATGATTGGGTGAACAGCGCCCCGCGCTGTTCAGGTCATGCTGGGGGCATGACCGGCCCAATCATTTCCTTCTCCCACAGGGGGAGAAGGAGTTACCTCCCCATCACCGCCGCGCTCACTTCGCCCGCTTTGGCCTCCCTGAACCGCGCGCAGTTGCGGATCGTCTCGACCGTGCGGTCCAGCCCCAGCGTGCTGTCGTTGGCCAGCCGCGGGCGGAGCTTGGCGTCGACGGCGTCGGCCGAGGCGCTGGTGCACATCCCGTTGAACATACGCGAGGTGCCCGCCGCGAAGATTCCGCCGCCGTCGCGCGCCTTTGCGAAAATGTCGAAATTGGCGAGGACATAGTCGGCCGCGATGTCGCGCGTCCGCGGATACTCCAGCATGCTCTTGATCGTCGCGGTGCGGCTGGCCTGGGGCAGGCGGCTATCCTTGAAATCGCCGAGGAACCAGCGCGCCACGTCGAGGCTGTTCGATTTGCCGATCGCCTCGAAAGCGATCTCGCTCAGCACCGGGTCGTTTCCGGCAAGCGCCTTCTCCGCGATCACCTTGGCGAGCGGCACGCCCTTGTCCTGAAGGTCGAGCGACAGCGCAAGGCGCGCGAAGGCGGGGTCGAGCGCAATCTTGTCGCCCGCAATATAGGCATCGGCCGCATTGATCAGCTTGCCGCGCACCGCCGGATCGCCGCCGGTGTCCGCGACGAGCTCGACCAGCGTGTCGCGCAGCTTCTTGCGGTCGGGGGTGTCGGCGACATGGGCATTCTCCGCCGGGTCGAACCCCAATGCGGCGAGCTTGGGTGCATAGATGCCCGCCACCAGCTGGCGGAATGCAGGCCGCGCCGGGTCGCTGATCAGCCCGCGCGTCTCCAGCCCGCGCAGCCGCTCGCCATTGTCCAGTTCGGCATTCGAGGCGGCGTGTGCGGCCATCGAGCGCGCCAGCGCCGCAAGTTGCGGAAACTTCGCTTTGCCCGCGTAGAACGACGCCCACAGGCTGTCGCTCACTGCCAGCGCCTCGCCCTCGGGCAAGGTCGGCGCGGCGGCGATCAGCGCCGACCAGTCGGCGGGGTCCATGTCGAAGCGGTAATAGCCCCAGCCGCCGGCATTGGGGACGATCACGCCGTCGCCCTTTGCCTCGATCGTGCCTTCGGGCTTGTCGAGCAGGGTGCAGCTGCGCATCGCGGCGCGGCGCACGCATACCGGCACGATCCACTGCTCGGCGGGCAGAGTGCTGCCGAAGCTGGCGTAGCGCGCCTGGCTTGCGCGAACCACGCTGCCGTCACGCTTGAGCGTCACCACCGGCATGCCCTGCTGGTCGACGAAGCCGCGCAGCGACTCGAGCACGCGCGGATCGTGCGCGGCGCTGGCGAGCGAATCGAAGAACTGGTCGGTGGTCGCGTTGCCATGATGGTAGCGCTGCATGTGCAGCCGCACGCCGTCGCGGAACTTCTCCTCGCCGAGATAGGCGGCGATCATCGCCACGACCTGGCCGCCCTTGCCATAAGTGATCTGGTCGAACGCCGCGTCGATGTCGGGGTCCTTGGTGATCCGCTGGTGGATCGGCCGCCCGGCGCCGAGCTGGTCGATGTTCATCGCGTCGAACGCCTCGTCGATCGCCGACACGCCGATGTTCAGGTCGGGCCGCCACTCATTGCCGATGCGATAGCCCATCCAATTGGCGAAGCTCTCGTTGAGCCAGATGTCGTCCCACCAGGCCGGCGTCACCACGTCGCCGAACCATTGGTGCGACAGCTCGTGCGCCACCACCATGCCGAAGGTCTGCTTGTCCTCGGTCCCGGCGGCCTCGTCGACGAACAATATGCCGTCGCCATAAATGTCGGCGCCGGCATTCTCCATCGCGCCCGGCATCACCGGCGAGCCGATCTGGTCGAGCTTGGGATAGGGGAAGGGCTGGTCGAAATATTTCTCGAGCAGGGCGACGATCTTCTTAGAGCCCTCGAGCGCATAGGCCATCTGCCCGGCATAGGGCTTGGTCCCGACGATCCGCAGCGGCAGCGGCTTGGGACGCTGCGGCGTCGCGGGGACGGTGCCCTCGACGGTGACGAACGGGCCGACGACGAAGGCGACGAGATAGGTCGGCAGCGGCTCGGTCGCGGCGAAGCGGTGCTTGACCAGCTTTCCTGCGGCAACCGGCTTGCCCAGTTCGGGCGCATTGCTCACCGCGGTATAGCCGCGCTTGGTGGTGACCGAGACGGTGAACGGCGTCTTGTATCCGGGCTCGTCGAACGAGGGGAAGGCGGCGCGCGCGTCGATCGATTCGAACTGCGACCAGCTATACCAGTCGTCGACCACCTTGATCCGGTACAGCCCCGACGGGCTGTCGCCGAATGCCGCGTCATAGTCGAACTTGAGCGTCAGCTTGCCTGCCGGCAGCGTGCGCCCGAAATCGAGCTGGGCGAGGCCCCAGGGCGTCTTCTGGGTGAAGGTCGCCGGGGTCTCGGTCTTGCCAATCCGCACCGTCGCCTTGCCGACCTTGAGCCCGCGCCCATGCAGGAAGATCGACGCCGCCGGCTGCTCGAGTTCGACATCGATCTCGACATGCCCCCCAAACCGCGGCTGCGCCGGCAGGATCGTCATGTCGAGCCGATAGGCGAGCGGCTTCACCATGTCGGGAAGCTTGCCGGTCGGAAGCACGGGCTGGGCGAATGCGGAGGCGGGGAGAACAAAGGCGAAGAACGCCAGCAACAGGACGCGCATCAGGATTCCTTGCAGGGATCGCGCTGCTTATGCGCTCGCCTGCCATAGGGCAATACGACACCGCCTTGATGCGCGGGACATCCACCCCGGCGAGGGCCGGGGCTCAGTTGCAGCGGTTTTCGCGAGGGAAGACCGTCCTCGCCAGCGCATCGAACCTGGGCCCCGGCCTCCGCCGGGGTGGGATTGTTATCCCGCTAGAACAATTCCCCCTGCGCCCCCGCCGGCGGCCGGAACAGATCGGTCCGCAGCTTGAGCCGCTCGCCATCCAGCCCGTACCGCTTCGCCGCGATATGGAACCGCTTTCGCAGCAATTCCGCCCAAGGCCCTTGGCCCTTCATCCGCGTGTGGAAGTTCGGATCATTGTCGCGCCCGCCGCGGATCGACTGGATCACGGCCATCACCTTGCCCGCCCGGTCCGGAAAATGCGTGTCGAGCCACGCGCGGAACAGGGGCGCGACTTCGTGCGGCAGCCGCACCGGCAGGAAGAACGCGCCGCGCGCGCCCGCTTCGGCGGCTGCCTCGAGAATATGCTCGATCTCATGATCGGTCACCGCCGGGATCACCGGCGCCATCGACACGAACACGGGCACCCCCGCATCGGTCAGCTTGCGCACCGCCGCGAGCCGCTTCGCGGGCGACGGCGCGCGCGGCTCGACGGTCATCGCGACGCGGGGGTCGAGCGAAGTGATCGACAACATCACCGCCGCGAGCCCCTTGGCCGCCATCGGCGCAAGCAGGTCCATGTCGCGCGTCACCCGGTCGGACTTGGTGGTGATCGTGATCGGATGGTTGCACGCCGCGAGCACTTCGATGCAGCCGCGGGTGATCCGCCACGTCGCCTCGATCGGCTGATAGGGATCGGTGTTCGTCCCGAACGCCACCGGCCGGCAGACATAGCCGCGTTTGCCGAGTTCGGCGCGCAGTAGCGCCGGCGCGTCGGGCTTGGCGAACAGCCGGGTCTCGAAGTCTAGCCCCGGCGACAGATCGTGATAGGCATGGCTCGGCCGCGCGAAGCAATAGATGCAGCCATGCTCGCAGCCGCGATAGGGGTTCACGGACCGGTCGAAGGCGATGTCGGGCGAGTTGTTGCGCGTCAGGATCGTCTTGGGCTTTTCGACCGTCACCGTCGTGCGCAGCGGCGGCGCCTCGCCGTCCACGGCTTCGCGATCGTCGAGCCAGTCGCCATCGGCCTCGCGTTCGGGCAGGTTGAAGCGGACGCTGTCCTGGTTGAGCGTGGCGCCGCGCGTGGCCCGAGTCTTTGCCATTGCCCGATGCTAATGCGTCGATTAGAACATAGCAAGAACGAGGGAGATTGATATGCCACGGATCAGCTATGTCGAATTGCCGGCGAAGCAGGTCGCCGAAACGCGCGACTTCTACGCCAACGCCTTTGGCTGGGGCTTCACCGATTTCGGCCCGGACTATGCCGCGACCACCGGCGGCGACGTCGATGTCGGGATCAACGGCAGCCAGGATCAGGCGATCGAGCAGGCGCTGCCGATCGTCGAGGTACAGGATCTCGAGGCCGCGCTCGACAAGGTCGTCGCGGCGGGCGGGGAGGTCACCGTGCCGATCTTTGCCTTTCCCGGCGGCCGGCGCTTTCACTTCCGCGATCCCGCCGGCAATCAGCTCGGCGTGTTCGTCAACGAGCCGGAATAGCTGCAATTGCGCGCAGTCGCGCAGATGCTATGGCAGTGCCTTCTAAAGGGGGAAATCGATGCGTCTGCTTTCGTTCGCCGCGGGCCTTGCCGCACTGTGCCTGTCTGCGCCCGCCTTCGCCGAGGATGCCAAGCCTTGCGGCGCCGGGCTGATCTGCGCGAGCAATCCGCAGACGGTAGTCGCGGCGATGGAGAAGGCCCAGCTCGCGCCCAAGCTCAGCAAGGACGGAGAGGGCGATCCGCTGATCGAGAGCGACGAATCCTCTTATCATTTCGACGTCTATTTCTACGGCTGCAAGGCCAACAAGAACTGCGATTCGCTGCGTTTCGAGGCGCTGTTCGAGAAAGCGCCGGAGAACACTCCCGAATTCGTCAACAAATGGAATTCGAAGAAGCGCTTTCTCCAAGCGTACGTCCGCTCTGACGGACAGATGGCGGTCGCCTATGACGTCGCGACGATCGGCGGGCTCAACGCCACCAACTTCGCCGACGTGATCGACTGGTGGAACTCGCAGCTGAGCGAGCTGGCGGACTTCTTCAAGGAAGAAGTGCCGAGCATGAAGGCGAAGCCGAAGAGCTGACATTCCTATCCTCCCCCGCAAGGGGGAGGTGGCAGGCGCAGCCTGAAGGAGGGGGAGGAATCACTGCGTTCAGTGGTGCCCCCTAGGTCGCCTTCGACAACGCCTCGGGGCAGGGGAGGGTATCTCTCCGGTCGATCCTTTGGCCCGGGGCCTCGCCCGGGCCCAAACCTCGTCATCCCCGCGAAAAGCGGGGACCCATCTCCGATGCCATCCAACAATATATCGGGCGCGATTTGCGGCACGCGCGGGAGATGGCTCCCGCTTTCGCGGGGGTGACGGTTAAAATGGGTCAGACTTGGAGAGCCGCTTAGACGGGCAGCATGGATCTCGCCCGCGCTACTGCTCCATCAGCCGCGGCATCAGCTCGACGAAATTGCACGGCTTGTGGCGGATATCGAGCTGGCTCGCGAGGATGCCGTCCCACGCATCGGTGACCGCGCCGGTCGACCCCGGTAGCGAGAAGATATAGGTCCCGCGCGCCACTCCCGCCGTCGCGCGGGACTGGATCGTCGAGGTGCCGATCGTCGCGTAGCTCAGCCAGCGGAACAGCTCGCCGAAGCCGGGTATCTCCTTGTCCCAGACGCGGGCCAGCGCCTCGGGCGTGATGTCGCGCCCGGTCACCCCGGTGCCGCCGGTGGTCAGGATCACATCGATTTCCGGGTCGTCGATCCAGGCATGCAGCCGGCTGACGATTCCCTCGACATCGTCGCGCACGATTCCCCGCTCGGCGAGTTCGTGCCCGGCGGCGGTCAGCCTCTCGACCAGCCGATCGCCCGAGCGATCGTCTGCCAGTGTCCGCGTGTCGGAAACCGTGAGCACCGCGATCCGGACCGGCCGGAACGCGATGGTTTCGTCAATTGCCACCGGCGACCAGCGTGCTGGTCGGCAAGCGCGGCGTGATTCGAGCGCTGACCTTGATCGCCTTGGCGCCCGGCAGGCCGGGGAATTTGGGCCACAGCCCCTGCGTCAGCGCCGCACGGCTCGCCGAGGCGCGGCCTTCCTGATTCTCGTACATCCAGTAGTTGCGCAGCACGGTCATCACATAGCCGCGCGTCTCCCAATAGGGGATGCTCTCGATGTAGAGCAGCGGGTCGCCATTGTCGCGACTCATCGTGTTCCACAGGGCCACCGGGCTCGGGCCGGCATTGTAGGCGGCGATCACTTTGGGCAGCAGTCCGCCGGTCGAGGGCTGGTCGCGCAGCTGCTCGAGATAGGACTGGCCGATTTCCATGTTGACCGAGGGCTTGGTGAGGTCGCTCGCGGCATAGGTCACGCCCTGGCGGCGGCCGACGTCGATCGCGGCGCCAGTCTTGACCTGCATCAGCCCCATCGCCCCCGCGGCGCTGCGGACCTCGGCGTTGAAGCGCGATTCCTGGAGCGTGTGCGCGAACACCAGCGCCTTGTCGACGCGCCAGCCGCCCGCCGGGGTCCAGTTGGGCGAAGGATAGCGCGCCTCGACCAGCGGGCGCGCGCCGGCGGGGCCGTTGTGCGACAGCCACAGCTGGGTGGCCGCAAGATTGAGCCGGCCGGCGAGCCGGGTCAGCGCGGCGTGGTCGCCCGGGGTGCAGAACTTGGCCTGGTGGCGCAACACTTCGTTGGCGAGCCCGTCTTCGCCGATCTCCGACAGCGCGGCGGCGACGCGGACATTGGGGCGGCGTTCGAGCACGCGCCAATCCTCGGCGACGAAGCGCTCGCCCTTGACCGGCTTGTCCTGGATGCCGAGCGCGGCGCGCGCGAGCAGCCCGTAATAGGTCTCGCCGAACTGTGCAGCCGCCTTCAATCGCAGGCTGACCTTCTCGGGACGCCCGCACGCCATGTCGGCGCGCGACGCCCAATAGAAGCCGGCCGAGCGAAGTTCGGTGTCGGTCGCGCGGGTCGCGACGCGCTCGAAGGCATCGGCCGAAGCGTTGCAATCGCCCTGCCGCCACATCGACAATCCGGCGACCCAATCGGCCTGGCCGACCCAGGGCCCGACGCCGAGCTGCGCCTTCTCGGCGACCCGCCGGGCATTGGCGTCGTCGCCGGCGACATAATAGATCCAGGCGACCTTCTGCTGCCATTCGGTCAGCGCCTCGGGGGTGAGGTCGGGCGCGAATTTCTCGACCACCGCCTCGGCCTGGACGCCGTCATCGGCCTTGACGAAGGGATTGATCTCGATCGCCACCGATGTCGCCGCGGTGTCGCTCTTGATCGAGCGCGCGCGCTGGCGGACCGGCGCGCCGTCGAACCAGATCAGCCGCTGGGCGGCGGGGAGCGAGGGCGTGTCGAGCGCGCCGCGCGCCTTGGCCATGCGGACGAGCTGCTCGGCTTGCGGCAAATCGGGGGCTTCGGTGAGCAGCGCCATGATCGCGGGCACGTCGACCTTGGGCGAATTCTTGGCGGTGTAGATCTCGGCGCGGGCGAGCGCATGGAGCGGGCCCGGCTTCATCGAATCGAGCTGAAGCTGCGCGTCGGCCCATTGCTCGGCGCGGATCGCGGCGAAGACCTTGCGGTAGCCGCTGCGCTGCTCGGCATCGAGCTGATCGGGAACGCCGTCGCCGTCGCGCACCGCAGGCGCGGCCGGGCGCGGCTCGGCGGTCAGGTCGTCGGCATGTGCCGCCACGGGAAGCGCGAGCAAGGCCGCGGCGAAGATGGTACGCTTGATCACTCGGCGGTCCCTCGGCTCAACAGCAGCAGATGCTTCCACGCCTCGCTCTTGCAGGCCGGCCGCTCCAGGAGGAAGCGGGGGTGGTAGCTCGCCACAGCCCGCGTCTTTGCCGCGAAATGGTTAATGTCATGTATACGATTGTCGGGGCCGCTGCCGCTCGTCTCACTCAGTGCACGGCTCGCCGATTGTCCTAGTAAAAACAAGCGCTTGGGCTGGATCAGAGTAAGATGGTGTCGCGCCAGTTCGTGGAGGCGCGCCTCGTCGTCGGGAGCGATCCGCCCGGTCACCGGCCGCGCCCAAGCGAGCGGCAGCAGATAGACCGATTCGCGGCTCAGCCCGATCGCGGCAAGCATCCGATCGAACAGCCGTCCCGCCGGCCCCGACAGCAGCGTATCCGAATCCTCGCTTTCGGGAACGTCGGTGACGAACACCCATTCGGCATCCGCGGGACCGGTCGGGCCGAGCCGCGGACTGTGCCACTCGGCCTCGGGCGCGGTCTCGCCGAGCCGCCAGGCGACGAATGCCTCGAGCGTGTCGGGCAGCGCCTCGACCACCGGCGCCGCTACGGCAGCCTCGGCCACGGCCACCGGGGCGGGCGGCGCGATCCGTGCCAGCCAGTCGCGCGCTTCGTCCTCGACGAGCATGTCGACGCCCGCGTCGCGCCACCATTCGAGCGCGCTCGCCGCCAGCTTCTGCCAGTCCTGAACCGGTTCCCCTCCCATACCCTATCTTTGAATCCTTGTTGACGCGGCGGTCAATCTGCCTCCAATCGCAAGCAGACAGGACGTTGCGGAACCGCGACGACAGGCGCGACGCTACGTCCCCTTAGACGACTCGCAAGGGATTACGAGGATGAGTGAACGAGAGTCGATGCCCTATGACGTCGTGATCGTCGGCGCAGGCCCCTCCGGTCTGTCCGCCGCGATCCGGCTGAAGCAATTGGCGGCCGAGGGCGGCCAGGAGCTTTCGGTGTGCATCCTCGAAAAGGGCTCCGAGGTCGGTGCCCACATATTGTCGGGCGCGGTGGTCGATCCGCGCGGGCTCGACGAGCTGCTGCCCGATTGGCGCGACCAGGACTGCCCGCTCGCGCGCACCCCGGTGACCGAGAACCACCACTGGATTCTGAGCGAAAAGGGCAAGTCGAGCTTCCCCGAATTCATGACGCCGCCCTATCTCCACAACAAGGGCACCTATACCGGGTCGCTCGGCAATCTCTGTCGCTGGCTCGCCGGCAAGGCCGAGGAGCTCGGCGTCGAGATCTTCCCCGGCTTCGCCGCCGCCGAGATCCTCTACAATGACGACGGCAGCGTGAAGGGCGTCGCCACCGGCGACATGGGCGTCGCCCGCGACGGCAGCCACAAGCCAGATTACGCGCCCGGGCTCGAGCTCCACGCCAAATACACGCTCTTCGGCGAAGGCGTGCGCGGCCACCTCTCCAAGCAGCTTCAGCGCCAGTTCGCACTTTGTGAGAATGCCGACCCGCAAGTCTATGGGATCGGGATCAAGGAACTCTGGGATATCGACCCGGCCAAGCACGTTCCCGGCAAGGTGATCCACACCCAGGGCTGGCCGCTCAAGGAGGGCGAGGCCAATGGCGGCGGCTTCCTCTACCACCAGGCCGACGGACAGGTGGCGCTCGGCTTCGTCGTCTGGCTCAACTACAAGAACCCCTATCTCTCGCCGTTCCACGAGATGCAGCGCTGGAAGACCCACCCGGCGATCGCCGAGATCCTCCAGGGCGCCAAGCGCGTCTCCTACGGCGCCCGCGCGATCAGCGACGGCGGCTGGCAGTCGGTGCCCAAATTGGTGATGCCCGGCGCGGCGCTGATCGGCGACACCGCGGGCTTCCTCAACGTGCCGCGCATCAAGGGCACGCATACGGCGATGAAGTCGGGCATGATGGCCGCCGAGGCCGCCTTCGCGGCGGTCCATGGGGGCCGCAGCAGCGACGAACTGACCGCCTATCCCGAAGCCTACCAGTCGAGCTGGGTCGAGAAGGAGCTTCGCGGCGTCCGCAACGTCGTGCCCTTGGTCAAGAAGTTCGGCGACACCTGGGGCACGGTCTTCTCCGGCGTCGCGATGTGGATGGAGCTGGCCGGGCTGCGCTGGCCGTTCACGATGAAGCACCATCCCGATCACGAGAGCCTCTGGCACGCCAGCGAGGCGCGCAAGATCGAATATCCCAAGCCCGACGGCGTGCTGACCTTCGACCGGCTCTCCTCGGTGTTCCTGTCGAACACCAATCACGAGGAGGACCAGCCGGTCCACCTGACGCTCAAGGACCCCGATATCCCCTTGAACTACAATCTTCCCGTATACGCCGAGCCGGCCCAGCGTTACTGTCCGGCGGGTGTGTACGAGGTCGTTGGAGAAGGCGATGATCTGCGTTTCCAGATCAACGCGCAGAATTGCGTCCACTGCAAGACCTGCGACATCAAGGACCCCACCCAGAACATCAACTGGGTGGTCCCCGAAGGCGGCGGCGGGCCCAATTATCCGAACATGTAGCCTTCTCGCGCTGCTCCTCGCCGGGGTGGCGCACGCCCAGCCCGCGAGCGATCCCTCTGCGTACGTCCGTGCCCGCGCCGCCGATGCGGCGGACGCGGCGCAGTTCGCGACCGGTTATGCCGAGGCGCTCGCCGCCGCGCCGGACGACGCGGTCATCGCGCTCCGCGCCTATCGCCAGGCGCTCGCTATCGGCGACTATGTCCTCGCCAGCCGCGCCGGCGCGGTACTGGTCAAGGCCGGCGCCGCCCCGCCCGACACCGCATTGCTCGCCTTTGCCATTGCCCTCAAGAGCGGCGACCGCGCGGGGGCAGGGCGCGCCGCCGACGCGCTCGCCAAGGGGCCGTTCGACTTCCTCGCGCCCGCGCTCGCGGCCTGGCTGGCGTTCGATCGCGGCGAGGATGCCGTGGCGATGCTCGACGCCGCCCCCGGCGACGCGCTCGCCCGCCGCTATACCAGCCGCCACCGCATCCTGCTGCTGATCGCGTCGAAGCGCACCAACGAGGCGATGGCCGCGCTCGCCGCGGCCCTCGCCGGCGAGACCGGCGACGACATGCGGATCGATGCCGCCTTGCTGCTCGGCCGCACCGGTGCGCGCGACCAGGCCAGGCGCCTCCTCGCCGGCGACCGTCCCGACTTCGCCCGGCTCCAGGAGCAGTTCGGCAAGAAGGGCAAGCCCGGCGCGGCGTTCGGCGCCGCGCGAATGTTCCTCGAACTCGCGGTCGAGATCGCCGATGAGGACATGCAGCCGCTGTCGGTGCTGCTCACGCGCGCCGCGTTGCTGCTCGATCCGCGCGACGACCGCGCCCGGCTCTTCCTCGCGGAAGCCTTGTCGCAGAGCGGATCGCACGATCTCGCGCTCGGCGTGCTCGCCGAGGTCCGCGGCGACAGCCCGTTCGCGCGCGGCGCGAGCGCCGGGCGGGTCGCGGCGCTGCGGCGGGCAGGGCGCATGCCCGAGGCACTGCAACTCGCCGAGCGGCTGACGGTCGATTCCGAAGCGACCGGCGCCGACAGCCAGACCTGGGGCGACCTGCTCGTCGACCAGGGCGACTTCGATCGCGCCGCCGCCGCTTTTGCCGAGGGGATCGCCCGGCCCGGCGGCGACACCAATTGGATGCTCCATTATTCATTGGGGCGCGCGCTCGACCGCGCCGGTCGCTGGAGCGAGGCGCTTCCCGCACTCCGCCGAGCCGTAACGCTCGGTCCCGACCAGGCCGCCGCGCTCAAATATCTCGGCGGCGCCCAGATAGCCCGCGGCGAGAACATCGCCGAGGCGCAGGCGCTGCTCGAACGCGCACGGACGCTCCAGCCCGATGATGCCGAGATCGCCGATTCGCTCGCCTGGGCACTGTTCCAGCGCGGCGAGGTGACGCGGGCGCTGCCTTTGCTCGAACAGGCGGTGAAGGGCGATCCCGCGGCGGCGCGCGCCAACGAGCATCTCGGCGACGCCTATTGGCGCCTCGGCCGCCATTACGAAGCGCGCTACGCCTGGCGCGCCGCGACCCTCACCGCGGAGAACGACGCGACGCCGCGGCTCGAGGCCAAGCTCGCGCACGGACTGAAGCCGCGGCCCAATTGATGCTGACCGAGATCGCGCGCGCCAAGCTCAATCTGGCGCTCCACGTCCGCGCCCGCCGCCCCGACGGCTATCACGAGCTCGAAACGCTGTTCGCGTTCGTCGAGCACGGCGATGTGTTGCGCGTGGCGCCCGCCGAGGCGCCCAGCTTCCGCGTCACCGGCCCCTTCGCCGCGGCGCTAGCGGGGGAAGGCGACAATCTCGTCACGCGCGCCGCCGCGCGCTTCGCCGGGGTCTTTGGCGGCGGCGCGCACGCGATCGAACTGGAGAAGCACCTTCCGGTCGCCTCGGGGATCGGCGGCGGATCGGCCGACGCGGCGGCGACGCTGCGCGCGCTCGCGCGGCTGCACGACGTGGCGCTCGACCACCCGCGGCTCTTCGCGATCGCCGACGGCCTCGGCTCGGACGTTCCCGCGTGCCTGCTCGGCACGACGGCGATCGGCAAGGGCAGGGGCGAGCAGCTCGAACCGGTGGCGGGGGTGCCCGGCACGCCGGTGCTGCTGGTCAATCCCGGCGTCGCGGTGTCCACCGCCGAGGTCTTCCGCCGCTGGGACGGCGTCGACCACGGCCCGCTCGGCCCCGATCCACTGGCCGGCCGCAACGACCTCGAAGCCCCGGCACGTGCGATCGCCCCGGTGATCGGCGAAGTCCTCGAGGCGCTCGCGGCGCAGGACGGGGTCACGCTGGCGCGCATGTCGGGCTCCGGCGCGACCTGCTTCGCGCTGTTCGATAGCGATGAAGCGTGCGCTGGCGGTGCCGCCAAGGTCCGCGCCGGCTGGTGGAGCGTCCAGACGCGGCTCGTTTAGTACTGCAGCTCGACATTTGGCCAACGTTCCCTCTCCCGTCGGGAGAGGGTTGCGCAGACTTAGGTCGGCTTCTTCAGCCGGCCTTAGTCGGAGCTGGGTGAGGGGATCACCCTAACGATCGTCGTAAACCCTCACCCCGTAACCCCATCGATCAAAATCAAAGTTCTCCTCTTGTTCCATCGGAACAAATGCTGTACATCCTGTTCCCACAGGTTGAATGCGGCGGCTAAACGCTCTAGCGACGGAGATAGAAAATGGCAGCTTCGCTAAAGGTGATCGACGGCAACATGGCAGCATCCACGGACAAGCAGAAGGCGCTCGACGCCGCACTGGCGCAGATCGATCGCGCCTTCGGCAAGGGCAGCGCGATGCGCCTCGGCTCGAAGGAGACGATGCAGGTCGAGGCGATCTCCACCGGCTCGCTGGGGCTCGACATCGCTCTCGGCGTCGGCGGCTTGCCGCGCGGCCGCGTCATCGAAGTCTATGGCCCCGAAAGCTCGGGCAAGACCACGCTGGCGCTCCACGTCATCGCCGAGGCGCAGAAGAACGGGGGCACCGCCGCGTTCGTCGACGCCGAGCATGCGCTCGACCCGGTCTATGCCAAGAAGCTCGGGGTCAATATCGATGAACTGATCGTCTCGCAGCCCGATACGGGCGAGCAGGCGCTCGAGATCGTCGACACGCTCGTCCGCTCGAACGCGATCGACGTGTTGGTGGTCGATTCGGTCGCGGCGCTGGTGCCGCGCGCGGAAATCGAAGGCGAGATGGGCGACAGCCATGTCGGCCTCCAGGCCCGTCTGATGTCCCAGTCGCTCCGCAAGCTCACCGGCTCGATCAGCCGCTCGCGCTGCATGGTGATCTTCATCAACCAGCTGCGCATGAAGATCGGCGTGATGTACGGCAATCCGGAGACCACCACCGGCGGCAACGCGCTGAAATTCTACGCCTCGGTCCGTCTCGACATCCGTCGCACCGGCCAGATCAAGGACCGCGACGAGATCATCGGCAACGCCACCCGCGTCAAGGTCGTCAAGAACAAGGTCGCCCCGCCGTTCAAGCAGGTCGAGTTCGACATCATGTACGGCCAGGGCATCTCCAAGATCGGCGAGATCCTCGATCTCGGGGTCAAGGCCGGCCTCGTCGAGAAGTCGGGCGCGTGGTTCAGCTATGACAGCATCCGCATCGGCCAGGGCCGCGAGAATTCGAAGACCTTCCTCAAGGAAAATCCCGAGCTCTGCACTCGGCTCGAGACCGCGATCCGCGGCCGTACCGATCAGGTCGCCGAGGGGCTGATGGCCGGCCCCGAGCCCGACGACGATATCTGAGGGCATGCGCGATAGTGTGACCTCGGTATGACTTTAGGCCGCGCCGGCATGGCCTCGTGTCGAGCGCAGTCACGGGAGACTCTCCCATCGGAAGACCCGGCGCATTGCCCTGCGCCGGGTCTTTCGCTTTGTTGCTTGTACGCGCAACGTTCGTTCACGATTCGCGTGAAAAATGCGAAGTTTAGCCGGGGAAATCCTACATGGTCACTGTCCACCACCTCGAGAATTCGCGGTCGCAGCGCGTTCTCTGGCTGCTCGAGGAACTTGCGCTTCCCTACACGGTCAAGCGCTACCAGCGCGACAAGGCGACGATGCTCGCCCCGCCCGAGCTGCGGCGCATCCATCCGCTCGGCAAGTCGCCGGTGATCGAGGATGACGGCCTGGTCGTCGCCGAAACCGGCGCGATCGTCGAATATCTGATCGAGAAGGGCGACGGCCGGCTCGGGGCGCCGGCGCATCGCGACGATGCCCTGCGCTATCGCCACTTCCTCCATTATGCCGAGGGTTCGCTGATGCCGCCTCTGTTCACCAAGCTCGTGCTCAGCCGCGTGCCGCTGCTCGGCAAGGTCGCGCAGAAGAAGTTCCAGCCGATGGTCGATGTCCATCTCGATTATGTGGAGGCCGAACTCGCCGCGCGCCCCTGGTTCGCCGGCAAGGACTTCACCGCCGCCGACGTGATGATGAGCTTCCCGCTCGAAGCCGCGGTCAGCCGCGCCGCCGCGACCGAAGGCCGCCCCAACATCGCCGCCTGGCTGGAGAAGATCCACGCAAGGCCGGCCTACCAAGCCGCGCTGAAGGCAGGCGGGCCCTATGCCTATGCGTAATCTGTTCCCCGGTGAAAGGCCGGGGTCCAGTTGCGGGCGGTTGACGATGGGTGCCCATGCGGGTCCGCCGACCCTGGACCCCGGCCTTCGCCGGGGAACAAGACGATACAGGGCGGGAGCAACTCTCGCTGCGCGAGGTCCTACACACGTACGGCTTGCAATATAGGATTGCGCCTGCTTGCTTGGCGATGCCGGTTCACCGGCCGCTCTTTGACTCTGTAGACGCCCGCGCAAGAAGCGCGACGTTCGCGAAAGAAAGTTGCGAGATGAATCGCACTTCGGTCAACTTAGTCAATTTAAGCCCGGCTCAGTGCTTGCCGTAATCCTGGAACCGCGCCTCGTCGCCCGGCAGCGGTGCGCTAGGCAGGACGATCTTCTCGTCGGGGTCCTGCGGCGGGTCGAGTTGGCCCTCCCAGCGCGCCACCACCGTCGCCGCGACCGCGTTGCCGATCACGTTGGTCGCGGTGCGGCCCATGTCGAGGAAATGATCGACCGCGAGGATCAGCAGTATGCCCGCCTCGGGGATCTGGAAATGGCTGAGCGTGCCGGTGATCACCACCAGGCTGGCGCGCGGCACCCCGGCGATGCCCTTGCTGGTGATCATCAGCATCAGCAGCATGACGATCATCGTCCCCCAATCGAGATGCATGCCATAGGCCTGCGCGATGAAGATCGACGCGAAGGTCATGTACATCATCGAGCCGTCGAGGTTGAACGAATAGCCGAGCGGCAGCACGAAGCTGGCGATCCGCGGCGGCACTCCGAACTTGTCGAGCGCTTCCAGCGTGCGCGGATAGGCAGCTTCCGACGAGGCGGTCGAGAAGCCGAGCAGGATCGGGTCGCGCAGATAGCGCAGCAAGGTGCCGGTGCGCCGCCCGACGACGAGGAAGCACGCGCCGATCAGCACCGCCCACAGAACGAACAGCCCGATATAGAAGCTGCCCATGAAGTAAGCGAGATCGCCGACCACGCTGAGCCCGCGCGTCGCCAGGGTCCGCGCGACCGCGCAGAATACCGCCACCGGCGCGAACAGCATGACATAGCCGGTGACGGTCAGCATCACCGATACCAGCGCCTCGAGCCCGCGCAGCAGCGGCGCGGCCTTGTCGCCGACTGCGGCCATGCCGACGCCAAAGAACAGCGAGAAGATCACGAGCTGGAGGATGTCGTTGGTCGCCATCGCGTCGATCGCCGAGGTCGGCACGATGTGGATGAAGAACTTCGCCGCATCGAAGCCCGACCGGTCCACGCCGCTCGATGCCGCGACATCGGGCAACGGCAGATTGAGCCCGACACCGGGCTGGAGCAGGTTGACCAGCAGCAGCCCCAGCGTCAGCGAGACGAGGCTGGCGGTGACGAACCACAGGAACGCCTTGATCCCGACCCGGCCGATCGCCCCGGTGCCGCCCATGTGCGCGATGCCGACCACGAGCGTCGAGACTACCAAGGGCGCGATGATCATCTTTATCAGATGCAGGAACATCTGCGTCGGGATGTCGAACCAATAGCTGATCGACGCCAGCCGCTCGGTCGCGGCGGCGCTGCCGTCGTCATAGGCGACATTGAGCCCCCAGCCGATCAGGCCGCCCAGCAGCAGCCCGGCCAGAATGAACCATGTCAGTCGCTTGCCCACGAATATCCCCTGGAAAAAGTTCGCGGCAGCGAAGGGGATTGTCGCCGCCGGGTCAAGGACCCTATCGCGGCTGTCCACGCAAATTTGCCGGAGTCGCCGCAATGACACGCCTTTCCAGCCTCAGCCGCCGCACGCTGATCGGAATGGCGGGGGCTGCGCCGTTGCTCGCGATGCCGGGCCTGCTCCGCGCCGAGGAACCCGATGTCTCGGACCTGCGCGACCTCACCATGGGCGCCGTCCCGATCGGCCGCGCCGAGCGTCTCGCCCGCATCGCCCGCGCCCAGGAATTGATGAAGGCTGCGGGAATCGGCGCGGTGTTGATCGAGCCGGGCTCGTCGATGCTCTATTTCAGCGGCGTGCAATGGTGGCGCAGCGAGCGGCTCACTGCGCTGGTCCTCCCGGTCGAGGGTGAGCCGTGCATCGTCACGCCGTTCTTCGAGGAGCCTTCGGTCCGCGAGAGCCTCGGCATCCCCGCCGAGATCCGCGTCTGGCAGGAGGACGAGGATCCGCTCGCGGTGGTCGCCGGCTTTTTGAAGGCGCGCAAGCTCGCCGCACGGCCGATCGGTATCGAGGAGACGATGCGCTATTTCGCCGTCGACGGGCTGCAAAAGGCATTGCCCGGCGCCAGGATCCTATCGGCCAACCCGATCGTCCGCGGCTGTCGGATGATCAAGACCGCGCCTGAGATCGCGTTGATGCAGATGGCCACCGACGTGACGATCGCCGCCTATCGCTGGACCTATCCGCGCATCCGCGAAGGCATGACCAACGCCGATATCGCCGCGCTGATGGCCGCCGCCACACGCAAGCTCGGCGGTGACGTCGAGTTCAATTTGATCCTGCTTGGCGAGGCCGCCGCTTACCCCCACGGCTCGCACAAGCCGCAGCGCGTCACGCCCGGCGAGGTCGTGCTGATGGATTGCGGCTGCACCGTCCACGGATATCAGTCCGACGTGTCGCGCAGCTTCGTCTTCGGCAAGCCGAGCGCCGCGCAGCGCAAGGTCTGGGACCAGGTGGCGCGCGGCCAGCAGATCGCATTCGAGGCGGCGCACCTGGGTGTCCCCGCCGGCACTGTCGATGATGCCGTGCGCCGCTATTACACGTCGCTGGGCTACGGTCCGGGCTACAAGCTTCCCGGCCTGTCGCACCGCACCGGCCATGGCATCGGCATGGACGGCCACGAGCCGGTCAATCTCGTCCGCGGCGAGAAGACTCGGCTGGCACCCGGCATGTGCTTCTCGAACGAGCCGGGCATCTACCTCCCCGGCAGCTTCGGTATTCGTCTCGAAGACTGTTTTCACATGGGTCGGGAAGGGCCCAAATGGTTCAGCGTGCCGCCGAAGTCGATCGATGCGCCGATGGGCTAGCGTCGCTTTCGGCGAATTTATAGGCGAGGACTTCGCCCCGCATCGACTGGGTGATCTCGCGGCATGAGGCGGAAAAGCGGCGGAGGTCCAGTGCTTCGGTCGCTTGGGCGCCGAATTCCAGCACCAGGAAGTCGCCGCGATGGACCTGCAGCGCGTAGCGCGCGCCGTCCCCGGCGCCTGCATCCTCCACGATTCCCTGCAAATCCGCCGCGACCTGCCCCGACTGCCGTTCGCATCCGATCAGCTGAATCTGCGTCGCCGCCGTCAGCCTCGCGTTTCCCGAGGGCATGCGTGCCACTAGGACATCGGCCATTGCGATTTCGGGCAGCCCGCTGAGCATCGTGAAGGTGCGCACGACCAGTCCGCGGCCGACCTTTCCCAGCAAATGCGTTAACCGTCCGCGATGACCGTCGAATGTGTCGAAGATCGCGAAGGTATCGGGCCCGAAGCGCAGCGCGAACCAGTCGCGCGTCGCCGGCTCTTTGGCGATCGGCGTCAGCGACTCCGTGAGCCAGGCGGCGACCTCGTCGCCGTTGCCGGGCCTCGCCCGCATCGTGACGAACAACGCCTTGGACTGCATCGCGGTCCCTCCACCGAGACAACACGCGCGCCGAGCCCGCTTCCGGCTTCTAACATGCGTTAGAGTGAATATAGCGCGCAACGGCTGACCGCCGCGCTGGTTCCACGATGAAACGCCAGACGCTCCGTTTTACTTGAGTGCCGCGCCGCGCCCGCCTACATCGCGCACATGACGTCCACGAACGATATCCGCCGCAGCTTCCTCGACTATTTCGAAGGTCAGGGGCATGCCCGCGTGCCGAGCGCGCCGCTGGTGCCGCACAACGATCCGACCCTGATGTTCGTCAACGCGGGCATGGTGCCGTTCAAGAATGTGTTCACCGGGCTCGAGACCCGGCCTTACTCGACGGCGACCAGCTCTCAGAAGTGCGTCCGCGCCGGCGGCAAGCACAACGATCTCGACAATGTCGGCTATACCGCGCGCCACCACACCTTCTTCGAGATGCTCGGCAATTTCTCGTTCGGCGACTATTTCAAGGAACAGGCGATCACGCATGCGTGGACGCTGCTGACCAAGGAATGGGGCATCCCCGCGGAGAAGCTAACTGCGACGGTCTACCATACCGACGACCAGGCCTTCGATTTGTGGAAGAAGATCGCCGGGCTCCCCGAGGAGCGGATCATCCGCATCGCGACCAAGGACAATTTCTGGGCGATGGGCTCGGACGGGCCGTGCGGGCCGTGCTCCGAGATCTTCTACGATCACGGCGATCACATCTATGGCGGCCCGCCGGGATCACCCGAGGAGGATGGCGACCGCTTCGTCGAGATCTGGAACCTCGTCTTCATGCAGTATCTGCAGGAGAACGACGTCCAGATCGGCGAGTTGCCCCGGCCGAGCATCGACACCGGCATGGGGCTCGAGCGCGTCGCCGCGGTGCTTCAGGGCGTCCATGACAATTACGACACCGACACCTTCAAGGCGCTGATCGCCGAAAGCGGCGCGCTTACCGGCGCATCGACCACCGGCGACAACCAGGCGAGCCACCGGGTGATCGCCGATCACCTGCGCGCCTCGGGCTTCCTCGTTGCTGACGGCGTGCTGCCGGCGAACGAAGGCCGCGGCTACGTCCTGCGCCGGATCATGCGCCGCGCGATGCGCCACGCGCATCTCCTCGGCGCGAAGGATCCGCTGATGCACCGCATGGTGCCGAGCCTCGTCGCGGAGATGGGCGCCGCGTTCCCCGAGTTGGTCCGCGCCCAGCCGTTGATCGAGGCGACGCTGCTGCAGGAAGAGACGCGCTTCCGCCAGACGCTTGCCAACGGGCTCCGTTTGCTCGACGAAGCGACGCAGGGGCTGTCGGAAGGCGACACGCTGCCCGGCGAGACCGCGTTCAAGCTCTACGACACCTTCGGCTTCCCTTATGACCTGACCGAGGACGCGCTGCGCACCGGGGGCATCTCGGTCGACCGCGCTGGCTTCGACACCGCGATGGCCGAGCAGAAGCGCGCCGCCCGCGCAGCCTGGAAGGGCTCGGGCGACAAGGCCAGCGACGAGGTCTGGTACGACATCGCCGACGCACTCGGCGGCACCGAGTTCATCGGCTATTCGGGCACCGAGGGCGAAGGTCAGATCGTCGCAATCGTCAAGGACGGTGCACGCGTCGAGCGCGCGGGGCAGGGCGACAGCGTCACCTTGCTCACCAACCAGACGCCGTTCTACGGCGAATCGGGCGGGCAGATGGGCGATGCCGGCACGATCACCAATGACAAGCTTCGCGCGATCGTCGACGACACGTCGAAGCCGCTCGGCCGGCTCCACGCGCATCATGCCAAGATCGAGAGCGGCGAAGTCGCGGTCGGCGATACCGTCAAGCTGTCGGTCGATGCCGAACGCCGCGACGCGATCCGCGCCAACCACAGCGCGACGCACTTGCTCCATGCCGCCTTGCGCAAGCACCTCGGCGGCCATGTTACCCAGAAGGGCAGCCTCGTCGCTCCCGACCGGTTGCGCTTCGACTTCTCGCATCCCTCGGCGCTGAGCGCGCAGGAGATCGCCGATATCGAAGCCGATGTGAACGCGCAGATCCGCCATAACGAGGCGGTCGGCACGCGGTTGATGACGCCCGAGGACGCGATCGCCGCGGGCGCGATGGCGCTGTTCGGCGAGAAATATGGCGACGAGGTCCGCGTGCTCTCGATGGGGCGGGGCGACGATGCCAATTACTCGGTCGAGCTGTGCGGCGGCACCCATGTCAACGCGACCGGCGACATCGCGATTTTCAAGATCGTCTCCGAGAGCGCGGTTTCCTCGGGCATCCGCCGTATCGAGGCGCTGACCGGCGAGGGTGCACGGCAATGGCTAAACGCGCGCGACGAGCGGCTCAAGGAAGCCGCGGCTGCGCTCAAATCCTCGCCCGACGAGGTCCCCGCGCGTGTTGCCGCCTTGGTCGAGGAGCGTCGCCGGCTCGAGCGTGAGCTCGCCGAGGCCAAGAAGGCGCTGGCGCTGGGCGGTGGCGGTGCCGCGGTTCCCGCAGGCCCGGAGCAGGTCAATGGGATCAATTTCTTCGGGCAGGTGCTCGAAGAGCTCGACCCTAAGGCACTACGCGGCGCGGTCGACGAGGCGAAGGCGCGGATCGGCGGCGGGGTTGTCGCCTTGGTTGCGGTCAATGAGGGCCGCGCATCGGTCGCGGTCGGCGTCAGCGACGGGCTCGGGCTGAGCGCGGTCGAGCTGGTCAAGGCCGCAGTCGCGGTGCTCGGCGGGCAGGGCGGCGGTGGCCGACCCGACATGGCGCAGGGCGGGGGGCCCGACGGCGACAAGGGCGCCGAAGCGCTGGAGTCAGTCAAGGCCGCGCTGGCGGGTGCGCTCGTTTCCGCGTAACGCGCGTTATCAGGGTGACGCACGCTTGAACCTGTTCCCCGGCGAAGGCCGGCAATGTTCAATGCGCGTGCCGGCGCGCATCGTGACCTCCCAGGTCACACTATCCGCGCGTCCTAGGCGAGTTGTGGCTTCATAATATCAAAGAGCGGCCACCTTAGCCGGCTGCGAAAGCCGAGCATGCCAAACCCTACATTGCAACCCGGCCGCTGATTGACCGCGGCGCTCAGAGCCCCAGCTTGTAGCCGTCCTCGGGCTTCACCCACAAAGTGCGCTGGCTGAGCTCGGGGCGGACGACGCCGTCGAGCGTGACCTCGGCCTTCGACACTGCGCCGTCGGGCGTCTCGCGCGTGCAGCCCATCTTGCCTGCCATCGGCGCGATCGAGGCGGCCACTTGCGTGCGGATCGCGCTAGCGATCGCGGGATCCGCGGGCTTGCCGTCCATCTGGATGGTTGCCGCCTCGAAGTCGGACGTGCGGATCGGCGCGCATAATGCGCCGTCCTTGACCGTGCCGGTCGACTTCACTTCCATCGTCACCACTGGCTGCGGGGCGACCATCACCGTCGTGGTCGTGGTGAAGCTGCCGTCGGGATTGAGCTTGTAGCTGGTCAGCCCGAGACACGTCTTCTTCTCGACATTGGGGTTGGCGCATTGCAGCTTGCCGGCCTTGGCGGGGGCGAGCGGGTCGGCACCGGCCTGCGGTGCGGCCGCGGTCAGCAGAAGGAAAAGCGCTTCGATCATCGGACGAACTCCGTCAAAGATTGCGCCGCGCGGCGCTATATCGTGTCAGATGCGCGATCAGCGGCCGACGGCATAGCCGTCGCGAGGCGACACCCAGGTGATCGTCTGGGTGAGTTCGGGATGCGCGATCCCGTCGAGGGTCACCACGCTGCGCGTCACACCATCCTCGGTGCGGTCCTGAAAGCAGCGCTTCTTGCCCTGGACCGGCTGGACCGAATCGAGCACCTGCAGCCGCATAGCGCTCTCCGCATTGGGCGCCAGCGGGCGGCCGCTGCCCAGCAGCGTCCCGTTCTGAAAATCACTCGCGCGCATCATCGTGCAGACTCCGCCCTGCTCCACCTGACCGAAGGTCTTGTAGCGCAGCAGCACGGTCGCATCGCGCGAGACCAGGCCAGTCACGGTGGCATCGAAGCTACCGTTGCTGTCGACCCTGTAGCGGATGATCGTGCGGCAGGTAAGTTTGGCAGCGTTAGGCGCGACGCAACGCAACTTGCCTTCGCGCGCCGGAGCAAGCGGATCGGCGGGCGTCGCGGGCGCAGACGGCGCGATTTGTCCGGCGAGCAAACCGGCGAGCAACAGGGCAGCGATCATTCGTAACAGCTCCTCATTGGGGCGCTGGAATGCGCCCTCGCGCGACAGGCGGCAAGTCCGAAGCTTATCCGGCGGCCTCGCTTTGGCGCGCGCGGCGCAGGCGTGGCTCGCGATCAAGGTCCGACGCCTCCTTGATCATCTTGCGCATCTCGTCGCGCATCTCGTGAATCGAGGCGATTACTGGCCCCACCGCGATGCCGACATCGACGAGCACCGCCTCGGACAGCTGAAGCGAGCTCTCGAGCGTCTCGGGCACCGCATCGGTAGCGCCGGCCTTGTAGAGCTCGGCAGCGTGGATGCCGTCGCGGGCGCGGGCGATGATCGGCAGGTCGGGCACCCAGCCGCGCACGCGCTTGGTCAGCCGCACGGTGAGCACCGGATCGTCCATCGTCAGCACCAGCGCCTTGGCGTGGCCGAGCTTGAGCTGGTCGACCAACTCGGCGCGGGTCACGTCGCCGAACAGCACGGTATAGCCTTCCTTGCGCGCGGCATTGACGTTGTCGATATCGGCGTCGACGCCGAGATAGGGCAGATTATGCCGTCGCAGCATGTCGGCAACGGTGCGGCCGACCCGACCGAAGCCGATCACGATCGTTCCCGGCCCCGCGGCATCGACAGCGGCGGGCGCGTCGTCCTTCTCCTGCTGCTCGATCAGCCGCGCGAAGAGCTGGCCGGCCTTGGCGAGCAGCGGCGTCGCGGTCAGCCCGATCGCGGTGACCGTGGTCCAGAATGCCGCGGTGGTGCCCGATATCAGCCCGGCGGCGCCCGCCACGCCGAGCACGATCAGGGTCGTCTCGGAAGGGCTGGCCATCAGCACGCCGGTCTCGGTCGCGGTGCCGGTGCGTGCACCCGAGAGCTTGAGCAGCCCGGTGGTGACGCCGACCTTGACCACCATCACCACCACGGTCGCGCCGAGCAGGGCACCCCAATTGGCGAGGACGAAGCCGAGATCGATCCGCATCCCGACGGTAATCAGGAAGACGCCGAGCGCGAGGCCCTTGAACGGGGCCGTGATCGCCTCGACCTCGCCATGGTATTCGGTCTCGGCGATGAGCAGTCCGGCGATCAGCGCGCCGACGATCGGCGACAAACCCGCGGCGGTAGTGGCGAGACTGGCGGCGATGACGACCAGCAGGCTCGCGGCGAGAAAGAGTTCGGGGCTCTTGGTCCGCGCCGCCTGGCCGAACATCCGGGGCAGCAGCACGCGGCCGCCGACGAAGAGCACCGCGACGGTGACTGCCCCCAACCCGAGCGTTTGGAGCAATCCGATCGCGCCCGCGTCGCCGGCCGAGGGTGCCATCGCGCCCAGCCCGAAGATGATCGGCACCAGCGCGAGATCCTCGAACAGCAGCATCGCGAATGCCGCGCGGCCGACCGCGCTCGTCGTCCCGGCGATCGGGATCACCAGCGCGGTGGAGGAAAGCGCAAGCGCGAGCCCGAGGCCGATCGCGCCGCCGGTGCTGAGCCCGGTGAGATAGAGCGCCGCGGCGAGGATCAATCCCGCGCCGACCAGTTCGGCGGCACCGACCCCGAAGACGAGGTTGCGCATCGACCATAAGCGCTTGAACGAAAGCTCGAGACCGATCGAGAACAGCAGCAGGATGATGCCGAATTCGGCGAACGGCTCGATCGAATGTGCGTCCGAGATGGTGAAATAGAAGAGCCATGGATTTTCGCGGACCAGCGAACCGAGCCCGAACGGGCCGACCAGCGCGCCGACCAGAATGAACCCGATCACCGGGCTGATCCGGAAACGGGCGAAGGCGGGGATCACCAGTCCCGCGGCACCGAGAATGACCAGGGTGTCGCTGAGACCGGTATTGTGCAGGCTCAGCATCCCGGCCGCCGCTCGCTAAATTGACTAAGTTGACCGAAATCAGATTCTTCTCGCAATTTTATTGCTTGGAATCGGCGATCAAAGGAGGAGGTGAGAGCAGGGCTAACCATGGCGGCACGCCAGCATGTATGATCCTACATTGCAACCCGCGAGCAAGAGCAGGCCGACAGAAAAAGGGCGGCCGTGAAGCCGCCCTTTCGCATTTTCGGCCAGCGGCGCGCGCTTACTGCCAGCTGCCCATTTCCTTCTCGAGATTGACGCGGATCGCCTCGAAGAACTGCTCGGTGGTCATCCAGGCCTGATCGGGGCCGATCAGCAGGGCGAGGTCCTTGGTCATCGCGCCGCTCTCGACGGTCTTGATGCAGACCTGCTCGAGCGTCTCGGCGAAGCGCGTCACCTCGGGGGTGTTGTCGAACTTGCCGCGATACTTGAGGCCGCCGGTCCAGGCGAAGATCGATGCGATCGGGTTGGTCGAGGTCGCCTTGCCCTGCTGGTGCTGGCGATAGTGGCGGGTGACGGTGCCGTGCGCCGCCTCGGCCTCGATCGTCTTGCCGTCGGGCGACATCAGCACCGAGGTCATCAGGCCTAGGCTGCCGAAGCCCTGCGCGACCTGGTCCGACTGGACGTCGCCGTCATAGTTCTTGCAGGCCCAGACGAACTCGCCGTGCCACTTGAGCGCCGAGGCGACCATGTCGTCGATCAGGCGGTGCTCGTAGACGATGTTCGCCTCCTTGAACTTCTCCTTGAAGCCCTCGGTCTCGTACACTTCCTGGAACAGGTCCTTGAAGCGGCCGTCATAGGCCTTGAGGATGGTGTTCTTGGTCGACAGGTAGACCGGCCAGCCCAGGTTGAGGCCGTAGTTGAGCGACGAGCGCGCGAAATCGCGGATCGAATCGTCGAGATTGTACATCGCCAGCGCGACGCCCGCATCCTTGAAGCTGTAGACTTCGCGGTCGATCTTCTCGCCATTCTCGCCTTCCCAGACGAGGCGGAGCTTGCCGGCACCGGGCACCTTGAAGTCGGTCGCGCGATATTGGTCGCCGAATGCGTGGCGGCCGACGACGATCGGCTTGGTCCAGCCCGGGATCAGGCGGGGCACGTTCGAGATCACGATCGGCTCGCGGAAGATCGTGCCGCCCAGGATGTTGCGGATCGTGCCGTTGGGCGACTTCCACATTTCCTTGAGATTGAATTCCTCGACGCGCGCCTCGTCCGGAGTGATCGTCGCGCACTTCACGCCGACGCCGTACTGCTTGATAGCGTTCGCCGAATCGATCGTGATCTGATCGTTGGTCTCGTCGCGCTTCTGGACCGAGAGGTCGTAGTACTTCAGGTCGATGTCGAGATAGGGGAGGATCAGGCGCTCGCGGATCCATTCCCAGATGATCCGCGTCATCTCGTCGCCGTCGATCTCCACGACCGGCGTTGCAACCTTGATCTTCGCCATGCGCTCGCTTCCTTATTCTAGGTTTGGCGAGCGTCTAGGGCGATGGGGAGGGGGGATCAAGCGTCGCGGCGCAGGAAGCCGCGCGATCCCAGCTTTCGCCGGGTCGACGCTACTTCTTCCACGCCCACCAGAGCTGGGCCGGGGGCAGGTTCCACCATTCGATCTCGTGATCGATATGCTCCCAATAGGGCGTCAGGAAGTTTCGCACCTTGGGATTGTATTGATAGACGAGGAACGCGCCGTCCTTGCGGAGGACGTCGTGGGTCGCGTGCGCGATCGCGTCGCCGACGCCCGCGGGGAGCGTCGAGAAGGGCAGGCCCGAGGCGATATAGTCGGCGTGCTCGAACCCGTGATCGGCGATGATCCGCTTGATGTCGGCGGCCGAATCATTGACCGCGACGAAGCGCGGATCGTCGATCACGTGCTTCAGATAGCGGATGAAGTCGGGATTGGTGTCGATCACGATCAGCTTGGCGTCGGGCGCGAGGCGCTCGAGGATCGGGCGCGTGAAGGTGCCGACGCCGGGGCCGTATTCGACGAACAGCTTGCAATTCTCCCAGTCGACCGGCGCGAGCATGTGCCGCACCAGCCGCTGCGACGACGAGGCGACCGCGCCGACCATCACCGGATGCTTGAAGAAGCCCTTGAGAAACATCACCCAGGGCGAGGACACTCCGGCGGCGCGCATATCGGCACGGCGGCGCTTGGCGGAGACGGTCGATGCGGGCATTGGGGTCCTTTGCAATTGTCGGGGCGAACCGGCGCAAGCGCCTTCGCCGAAACGATCGAACATTCAAGCGCGGCAATTGCTCCAATCGCGCCGAACTCAAACCAGTGGCGAGGGCAGATACACCACCCGCCGTGTCGCGCAAAGCCGATCTGCGACAAGTGTGTGACAACGCATGCGCGACAGTCGGTCATCCACGCAAAAACGCGAAACGCGCGCCGCCGTCTAGGAAAGCGCGGGGCATGCCGCTACACCGCGCCGCATGGCATCGCTCGACAAGCCCCCCCTTGGTACCTCGACTGTGAAGTGGCGTTTCCCCGACATCCATCCCGAGGGGCGCAAATATGTGCTGATCGCGGCGGCGATCGCACTGGTGAGCCTGTTCGTCTGGGACTTCATCACCTGGCCCTTGGTGTTCCTGACGCTCGGCGTGGCGGCGTTCTTCCGCGATCCGGTACGCGTCACGCCGCAGGGCGAGGGGCTGATCGTCTCGCCCGCCGACGGATTGGTCACGATGATCGAGCGCGTCACGCTTCCGCCTGAACTCTCCGGCCCGAATGCGCTCGGCGAGGGCAGCATGCTGCGCGTCTCGGTGTTCATGAGCGTGTTCGACGTGCACATCAACCGCACTCCGATCACCGGCACGATCCGTCACGTCATCTATATCGCCGGCAAGTTCATGAATGCCGACTTCGACAAAGCGAGCGAAGAGAATGAGCGGCAGTACATCATCGTCGAGGACAAGAACGGCCAGCGGATCGGCTTCACGCAGATTGCCGGGCTCGTCGCGCGGCGGATCGTCAGCTTCGTCAAAGCGGGCGACATGGTCGTCGGCGGGCAGCGCGTTGGGCTGATCCGTTTCGGCAGCCGCGTCGACGTGTTCATCCCTGAAGCCTATGGCGTCGAGGTCGCGCTCGGCCAGCGCGCGATCGCCGGCGAGACGATCCTTGCCCGCAAGGGGGCGCCCCGCGCGGCCGGCATCGCCCAATGAGGCCGCCCCGCGTGGGCCGGCGTACCATTCCACGGCTGCGCCGCGAAGGCGGCATCCCGCTGCGCGCGGTGCTGCCCAACACCGTCACTGCGCTCGCGCTCTGCTCGGGGCTCACGGCGATTCGCTTCGCGATCATCGGCAATTGGGACACCGCGGTGCTGATGGTGCTCGCCGCGGCGGTGCTCGACGGGCTCGACGGCAAGATCGCCCGACTAGTGCGTGCCGAAAGCCGCTTCGGCGCCGAGCTCGACAGCCTGTCCGACGCGATCTCGTTCGGCGTCGCACCGGCGCTGATCCTCTATCTCTGGTCGCTGAGCGCCCTCGGCCGCTTCGGCTGGATGATCGCACTGCTGCTTGCTCTGTTCTGCGCGCTGCGCCTGGCGCGGTTCAACGCTCAGATCGACCGCGAGCACCAGCCGCACAAATCGGCGGGGTTCCTCACCGGCGTGCCCGCGCCGGCCGGAGCGATGCTCGCGCTGACGCCGGTCTTCCTGTGGAACTGGACCAACGAACTGCTTCGGCCCGAAGCGGGCGGTGCGGCGCCCGCGTTCGTCGAGACCATCGACCATCTGCTGCGCGCGCCCGCGGTGATCGCGCCGTGGACGGCGTTCATCGCGGTGCTGATGATCTCGAGCATCGCCACGTTCGCACCGACGGTCCGGCTCAAGCAGCGGCTGCGCTTCGAGGCGATCGTGGTGTTGGTGGTGCTCGTCGCGGCTTTGGTCTCGGCGCCGTGGCCGACGCTGGCGCTGCTCGGACTGGCCTATCTCGCCTCGATACCGTTCAGCGTGCGCAGCTATCGTCGCGTCAGGCAGCAGCGCGCAGCGGCACCCGCTTCGGCAGGCGCGCTGGAACGGCGCGAACCGTAACCCGGCCGAGCCGCGACGGCAGCGCCGGCAGCACCACGACCGGGCGGAACAGCTCGACGAAGCGGTGACGCTGAGGCGCGATCGAGGCGAACATCGCCCACAGCGAGGCCAGGAAGGCGGAGCCGAACAGCAGGGCGATCGCAATTCCAGTCATCATAAGCTCCTATCCGCACGCAAACCGGCGGAATGTAATGATTCCAACGACTTGGCTTCGTGAGGTGTTCCATACCCCGCTTCTGAACCGTTTATGTTCCGTTAACGTTCCTGCGTCAAGCGCAATGTTCCAAACTTGTTCCGCTTGCGTCGACGGGAGCGTTCGGCTAAGCGGCCCGCCTCAACCCGCATGGGAAGCATCATAACCCGGTGCCGCGACGAATCGCGGTTCCCGCTTCCCAGAGGCTCAACCGGAAGGAGTTATCCCTATGGCGGCACCTGTCGTCTCCATGCAGCAATTGCTCGAATCGGGCGCGCATTTCGGCCACCAGACCCACCGCTGGAACCCGAAGATGAAGCCCTACATCTTCGGCGACCGCAACGGCGTCCATATCATCGACCTCTCGCAGACCGTGCCGCTGTTCGCGCGCGCGCTCGAGTTCGTTTCGTCGACCGTCGCTTCGGGCGGCAAGGTCCTGTTCGTCGGCACCAAGCGCCAGGCGCAGGAGCCGATCGCCGAGGCAGCCCGCCGCGCGAACCAGCATTTCGTCAACCATCGCTGGCTGGGCGGCATGCTCACCAACTGGAAGACGATCAGCAACTCGATCAAGCGCCTCAAGACCCTCGAGGAGCAGCTGTCGGGCGACACCGTCGGCCTGACGAAGAAGGAAGTGCTCCAGCTCACCCGCGAGCGCGACAAGCTCGAGCTCTCGCTCGGCGGCATCCGCGACATGGGCGGCGTTCCCGACATCATGTTCGTGATCGACGCGAACAAGGAAGAGCTCGCGATCAAGGAAGCCAACACGCTCGGCATCCCGGTCGTCGCGATCCTCGACTCGAACGTCAGCCCGGACGGCATCGCCTTCCCGGTTCCGGCGAACGACGACGCCAGCCGCGCCATCCGCCTCTACTGCGAGGCTGTGGCGATCGCCGCGACCCGCGGTGGCCAGGACCAGATGCGCAACCAGGGCTATGACTTCGGCGCCGCCGAACAGCCCCCGGTCGAGGAGGCGCTGCGTACCCCCGCTCCGGCTCCGGCCGAGGCGCCTGCCGCCGACGCTCCGGTCGTGACCGCCGAGGAATTCGCGGCGCCGGCAGCCGATCCCGAGGCGCCTGCCGCGGCGACCACGCCCGAGCAGGCCGAAGAGGGCGAGCGCCAGCTCGACGCGTGAGTTGAAACCGGATGTCTTCGAACTGACATAGGGACGCACTAGGCGCCCGGTCAGTTCGTAGGTGCCCATTCCAAAACCCCGTTCGTGCTGAGCTTGTCGAAGCACCGTCTTTCTTCGTCCGGCGCGGCAACAAAGAAGAACGGCCCTTCGACGAGCTCAGGGCGAACGGGCTTTTGATATCTGGCCGGGGCTGAGTCCCGGCCGCCAAAGCTAGAGGAAAGAAACATGGCCGAGATCACTGCAGCAGCCGTGAAGGAGCTCCGCGAAAAGAGCGGCGCCGGCATGATGGATTGCAAGAAGGCATTGAGCGAGACCAATGGCGATCTCGAAGCCGCCAGCGACTGGCTGCGCTCGAAGGGCCTCGCCGCCGCCGCCAAGAAGTCGAGCCGCACCGCGGCCGAGGGCCTGGTCGGCGTCGCCGTCGCGGGCACCAAGGGTGTCGCGGTCGAAGTCAATTCGCAGACCGACTTCGTCGCCAAGAACGAGATCTTCCAGAGCTTCGTCCGTGACGTGACTGCGGTCGCGCTCGAAAAGGGCGACGATATCGACGCGCTCAAGGCGTCGCCGCTGCCGGCCGGCGGCACCGTCGAGGAAGTGCTCACCAACAACATCTCGACGATCGGCGAGAACCAGGTGCTTCGCCGCGCCAAGAAGGTCGCAGTGTCGAACGGCGCGGTGATCCCGTACGTCCACAACGCCGCGGCGCCTGGCCTCGGCAAGATCGGCGTGCTCGTCGCGCTCGAATCGGATGCCGGCGTTGACGTGCTCGAGCCGCTCGGCAAGCAGATCGCGATGCACATCGCCGCGGCCTTCCCGCTGGCGCTGAACATCGAGGGCCTCGATGCCGAGGTTGTCGAGCGCGAGGCTGCGATCCTGCGCGAGAAGAATGCCGACAAGATCGTCGGCAAGTCGCCCGAGGTCGCCGAGAAGATCCTCAACGGGCCGATCGAGAAGTTCAAGAAGGAGAACGCGCTGCTCACCCAGGCGTTCGTGATCGACGGCAAGACCCCGGTGCAGGACGTCATCGCCAAGGCGGCCAAGGACGCCGGCGCGACGATCACGCTGACCGACTATGTCCGCTTCCAGCTTGGCGAGGGCATCGAGAAGGAAGAGAGCGACTTCGCCGCCGAAGTGGCTGCGACCGCCGGTCTCACCAAGTAAGGTCTTCCCGGACCTGAATGGCGGGCGCTGTTACCCTTTGGTGGCGGCGCCCGTTTTTCGTTTGGGGCGCGCGGCGTCGAGGCATGCCCGCTTCCCTCTCCCCTTGTGGGAGAGGGAGGGAGCCGATGAAATCGGCGGAAGGGTGAGGGGGAGTGTGCTTCACTTTACGTCCCCCTCATCCTTCCCGCTGCTTTGCAGCGGGCCCCTTCCTTCTCCCACAAGGGGAGAAGGAGGCCAGCATGCGCTTTCCAAAATCCGCCGCATCTGCACGGCTTCTGCGCTTGTCCCTCCCGCGCGCCTCCTCTAGGGTCCGCGCCGCTCCCGTATCCGCCGTATCGACAAGGGTTTCATGACCGCTCCCCGCTTCAAACGCATCCTTCTCAAGCTTTCGGGCGAAGTTCTGATGGGAGAGGGCGGTCTCGCGATCGATCCTGCCGTCACGGCCCGCGTCGCGGGCGAGATCGCCGATGCCCGCGCCAAGGGCTATGAGGTCTGCGTCGTCGTCGGCGGCGGCAACATCTTCCGTGGGCTTGCCGCCGCGGCGCGCGGGTTCGAGCGCGCGACCGCCGACTATATGGGCATGCTCGCGACGGTGATGAACGCGCTCGCGGTGCAGAATGCGCTCGAGCAGATCGGCGTCGAGACGCGGGTCCAGTCGGCGATCCCGATGGCGAGCGTGTGCGAGCCGTTCATCCGCCGCCGTGCCGAGCGCCATCTCGAAAAGGGCCGCGTCGTGATCTTCGCCGCCGGCGTCGGCAGCCCCTATTTCACCACCGACAGCGGTGCCGCTCTGCGCGCCGCGGAGATGAAGTGCGACGCCTTGTTCAAGGGCACGTCGGTAGACGGCGTCTATGATGCGGATCCCAAGAAGGTGGCGACCGCACAGCGTTTCGAAACCGTGACCTATGACAAGGTCCTCGCGGAGGATCTCAAGATCATGGACGCGAGCGCGATCGCGCTCTGCCGCGACAACAGTATTCCGATCGTCGTGTTCAACATCCGCCAACCCGGCAATCTGGCCGCCGTGCTGCGCGGCGAGGGCGTGTCGACGATCGTCCAGAACGAAACCGCATCCGCATAAGGGAGAGCCGTAATGGCCGCTTACGACAAGGCAGATATCGAGCGCCGCATGGCCGGCGCGGTCGAGGCGCTCAAGCACGACCTTCAGGGCCTCCGCACAGGCCGCGCATCCACAACATTGCTCGATCCGGTGACCGTCGAGGTCTATGGTTCGCACATGCCGATCAACCAGCTCGCCAGCGTCTCGGCACCCGAGCCGCGCATGTTGTCGGTCCAGGTGTGGGACAAGACCAATGTCGGCCCGGTCGACAAGGCGATCCGCTCGGCCGGGCTGGGCCTCAACCCGATCGTCGACGGCCAGACGCTGCGCCTGCCGATCCCCGATCTGACCGAAGAGCGCCGCAAGGAACTCGCCAAGCTCGCCAACCAATATGCCGAAAAGGCGCGCATCGCGGTGCGCAACGTGCGCCGCGACGGCAATGACAGCCTCAAGACCGACGAGAAAAAGGGTGTGTTCGGCGAGGACGACCGCAAGCGGCTCGAGACCGAGGTCCAGAAGATCACCGGCAGCACGATCGCCGACATCGATGCAGCCGCGGCGGCGAAGGAAAAGGAAATCCTGGGCAAGTGAAGGGCGAACAGCGCAGCTGTTCAGGTCATGCCGGGGGCATGGCCGGCCCGGCACTCCGGGTGGGCAGCCGTGGCCGCTAGACCCGCCCCGGATCTCCCGACGGGCACCGTTCCGCGCCATGTCGCCATCATCATGGACGGCAATGGGCGCTGGGCGAAGAAGCGCTTCCTGCCGCGGATCGCCGGGCACAAGCAGGGCGTCGAAGCGGTCCGCCGCGTCGCGCGCGCGGCGCGGACGCTCGGCATCGAGGTGCTGACGCTCTATGCTTTCTCCTCGGAGAATTGGCGCCGGCCCGAGGACGAGGTCCGCGACCTGATGGGACTGCTCCGCCATTTCCTGGCGAGCGAGCTCGACGAACTGGTCGAAGAGGGCGTGCGGCTGCGGGTGATCGGCGACTGGCGCGGGCTTTCGCCCGACTTGGTCGCGATGATCGACGCCGCAGTGGCGCGGACTGCGACCAATCCCGGCCCTATCCTGGTGATCGCACTCAATTACGGCGCGCAGGCGGAGATCCTCGCGGCGACGCGCCGGCTCGCCGAACAGGCGCGCGACGGGGCGCTCGATCCGGCGGCGATCGACGAAGCGCGCTTCGAAGCCGAGCTCGAGACCGCCGACCTGCCGCCGCTCGACCTGCTGATCCGCACGTCGGGCGAGCAGCGGCTGTCCAACTTCCTGCTGTGGCAAGCGGCCTATGCCGAATTGCTGTTCGTCGACACGCTTTGGCCGGATTTCGACGAGAAGGCGCTGGCGGACGCGCTGGGCCGCTTCGGCCAGCGGGAACGGCGCTTCGGAGGCTTGTGACGGCGAAGAATTCGGATCTCGGCAAGCGGCTGGTCGTCGCGATCGTGCTGATCGCCGTGGCTTTCGCGGCCTTGTGGGTCGGCGGCTGGGTGTTCTGGCTGATCGTGGCTGCCGGCGGGTTGCTGATGATGGGCGAATGGGCCGATCTCGCGAGCGCCACTCGGCAGAAGCGACTGGCGCAATATGCGCTCACCGTGCCGCTCGCGATCATGGCGCCTGGCATCGCCGCGGGGCCGGGCTTCCTGGCGCTCGGCCTGTTGTTCGCCGCATGTTTCTTTCTCGGTGCGGTGACCCGCAATCCGCGGCTCGCGCTCGGCACGCTGTATGTCGGCTTGCCGGTGCTCGGGCTGCTGGTACTGCGCGAGCATCCGGCGCACGGCTTCCTGTTCACCTTGTGGGCAATGGCGCTGGTGTGGACCAGCGATACTGGCGCCTATTTCGCGGGGCGCGCGATCGGCGGGCCCAAGCTGGCGCCGGCGATCAGCCCCAACAAGACCTGGGCGGGGTGCATCGGCGGGCTCGCCGCGTCGGGCGTGTTCGCCGCGATCCTGGTCGTCAGCTTCGGGTTGCCGGTGGTGCTGGCGCTGTTCACCCCGGTGCTCGCATTGCTGTCGCAGCTCGGCGACCTCTATGAGAGCCATCTCAAGCGCCAGGCCGGCGTCAAGGATTCGGGCAATCTGCTGCCCGGGCATGGCGGGGTGCTCGATCGGCTCGACGGCCTCGTCGCAGTAGCCCCGGTGGCCGCATTGCTGGTATTGGCGTTCGCCTGATGAAGACCGTGACGATTTTGGGTGCCACCGGCTCGGTGGGAAGCTCGACGCTCGACTTGGTCGAGCGCGCGCCCGAGCAGTTCGAAGTGGTGGCGCTGACGGCGCATCGCGACGTCGGCAAGCTCGCCGCTGCGGCGATCCGCACGCGGGCGAAGCTTGCGGTGGTCGCCGATGAGGCCTGTCTCGACGCCTTGCGCGAGGCACTCGCCGGGAGCGGCGTCGAGGCACGGGCAGGGGCCGATGCGGTCTGCGATGCGGCGCGGATGGGTGCCGACTGGACGATGGCCGCGATCGTCGGCACCGCTGGGCTCAAGCCGGTGATGGCCGCGCTAGAGACGGGCGGCACCGTCGCGCTCGCCAACAAGGAGGCTTTGGTCTCCGCAGGCGACGTCATGACGGCAGCCGCGCGCGCGCACGCGACGACATTGCTGCCGGTCGATTCGGAGCACAATGCGGTGTTCCAGTGCCTCGATCGCACGGCGCCGCGCGGGGTGCGCAAGATCATCCTGACCGCCAGCGGCGGGCCGTTCCGCACCACGCCGCTGGAGGCGATGCGCGCGATCACCCCGGCGCAGGCGGTGGCGCACCCCAATTGGTCGATGGGGGCCAAGATCTCGGTCGATTCGGCGACGATGATGAACAAGGGGCTCGAGCTGATCGAGGCGTTTCATCTGTTCCCGGTGCGCGCCGACCAGCTCGACGTGCTCGTGCACGCCCAGTCGGTGGTGCATTCGATGGTCGAATATGTCGACGGTTCGGTGCTGGCCCAGCTGGGCACGCCGGACATGCGCACCCCGATCGCTTATGCGCTGGCCTGGCCCGAGCGGATGGAGACGCCGTGCGAAGCGCTCGATCTCGCCAAGGTGGGGAGGCTCGATTTCGAGGCCAGCGACCCGGTGCGCTTTCCCGCGCTGGCGCTGGCGCGTGACGCGCTGGCCGCCGGCGGCGCGCGTCCGGCGATCCTCAACGCTGCCAATGAAGTTGCGGTCGCCGCATTCCTTGCAGGCCAAGTCGCATTTCTTGAAATTGCCGCAATCGTTGCCGATACGCTGGCGCGCTACGACCCGGCCGCCCCGGACTCGCTGGATGCCGTGTTGGCAATCGACGCCGAGGCGAGGGACTATGCGCGCGAGCGTGTGAAGGACTGCGTGCTTTGATCGAATCCCCGGCCATCCCAGTCTACTTCCTCGCCTTCGTGCTGGTGCTGGGGCCGCTCGTCTTCCTCCACGAGCTCGGCCATTATTTCGCGGGGCGCTGGTTCGGCGTGAAGGCCGAGGAATTCTCGATCGGCTTTGGACGCGAAGTTGCAGGGATTACCGACAAGAGGGGCACGCGCTGGAAGTTCGGCTGGCTGCCGCTCGGCGGCTATGTCCGCTTCGCCGGCGACATGAACCCAGCGGGCCAGCCCTCGGCGGAATGGCTCGCATTGCCGGCGCAGGAGCGTGCCCAGACCTTCCAGGCCAAGCCGCTCTGGCAGCGCGCGATCATCGTCGCGGCGGGGCCGATCGCCAATTTCATCGTCGCGATCGTGATCCTCAGCGCCTTCGCCTTCGCTTATGGCCAGAACGTCACCCCCTCGGTGCTGGGAATCGTCAAGCCCGGCAGTGCAGCCGCCGTCGCAGGGCTACGACCCGGCGACCGCATTACAGGGTTGGGCGGGCGTTCGGTCGAGACATTCACCGACATCGCCAAATACGCCCAGCTTCGCCCCGGCGAGGCGGTAACGATCGATTTCGAGCGCGACGGTCAGTCGATGCGCGCTGACACGGTGATCGGCGTTCGCGAGGAGCAGGATCGCTTCGGCAACAAATACCGCACCGGCGTGCTCGGCGTCGGCAACGCCGCGCCGGTGCTCAAGTCGGTCGGCATCCTGGAGGCGCCGCTGGTCGGCATCCGCCAGACGATCGATATCGTTCAGATGACCCTCGATGGGCTGGGGCAGATCATCACCGGCCGGCGTCCGCTCTCCGAGCTTGGCGGGCCGCTCAAGATCGCCCAGGTCTCGGGCGAGCGCCTTTCGATGGGCGCCACCGAGTTCGTGTTCCTGATCGCGCTCATTTCCATTAATCTCGGATTCATCAACCTCTTGCCAGTTCCGGTGCTGGATGGCGGGCATCTGCTGTTCTACGCAGTCGAGGCCGTGCGCCGCCGGCCGGTGGAGCCGCAGGTGATGGAATGGGCTTTCCGCGGCGGATTGATCGCAATTCTGGCGCTGATGTTGCTGGTGACCTTCAACGATCTGGGCGCCTTCGGCGTGTGGAAAAATCTGGCCGGGTTGATCGGCTGATGCGGTTCAGGCAGGGGCGGTTGTTCCGGCGTCGCGTGGGCAGCGGCATTACTCGAAATCCGACTTGGGGTGGGATGTGACGATCAAGGTTTATCATTTCGGCGCACGCGCCACTGCGACGCTGCTTGCGGGCACCATGCTCTCGGGCCTCGCGCAGGCGCAGACCGCTCCCGCCCGGACGGCGCCCGCCCGGCCTGCTCCGGCAAAAGCCGCGCCCGCAGCTCCCGCGCCGCAAGCGGTCGCGGCACCCGCGCCGGTGCAGGTGGTGCGGACGATCCGCTCGCTTCGCGTCGAAGGCGCGCAGCGCCTCGAGCCCGAGACGGTGCTGTCCTATACCCGGCTGCGCACCGGCGACACCTACACCAACGAGTCGGTCGACCAGGCGATCAAGGATCTGCTCGCCTCCGAATTGCTCGCCGACGTGTCGATCGCCGGGGTCGAGACCGGCGACCTGGTGATCCGGGTCCGCGAGAATCCGGTGATCAACCGTGTGATCTACGAGGGCAACAAGCGCCTCAAGCAGGACAAGATCGGCAAGGAAGTGAAGCTGGCGCCGCGCCAGATCTTCACCCGCACCGCGGTGCGCGCCGACGTCGCGCGGATCATCGAGTTGTATCGCCGCCAGGGCCGCTTCGCCGCCAATGTCGAGCCCAAGATGGTCAGCCTCGACCAGAATCGCGTCGACGTCATTTTCGAGATCGACGAGGGTCCCAAGTCCAAGGTCCGCCAGATCAACATCATCGGCAACGAGATATTCTCCGACGGCAAGCTGCGCGGCCAGATGGCGACCAAGGTCTCCAGCCTGAAGAGCCTGCTGAGCTCGAACACGAGCTACGACCAGGATCGCCTCGCCTACGACCAGCAGAAGCTGCGCCAGTTCTACCTGACCGAGGGCTATGCCGATTTCCGCGTGATCTCGGCGATCGCCGAGCTGACGCCGGACAAGAAGGACTTCATCATCACCTACGTGGTGGAGGAAGGTCCGCGCTACAAATACGGCCCGGTGACGGTCGACAGCGCGATCCGCGACTTCGACGACAAGAAGCTCGCCTCGGCGCTCGGCATCAAGGAGGGCGAATGGTATAACGCCAAGGCGGTCGAGGACACGATCGAGCAGTTGAGCGAGACCGCGGGTGCCTTCGGCTATGCCTTTGCCGACGTGAAGCCCGAATACGACCGCGACCGCGAAAAGCTCACCATGTCGATGAACTTCCACATCGGCGAGGCGAACCGCACCTATGTCGAGCGGATCGACATCACCGGCAACCGCCAGACCCAGGACAAGGTCATCCGCCGCGAATTCCGCGTCGCGGAGGGCGATGCGTTCAACACCTTCCTGGTCAAGCGCTCGCAGGACCGCATCAACAGCCTCGGCTATTTCCAGGACAAGTTCGAGATCGAGCGCAAGGAAGGCTCGGCGCCCGACCGGATCGTGCTCGCGGCGAATGTCGAGGAGCGGCCGAACGGCCAGCTGACTTTGTCGGCGGGCTTCTCCAGCCTCGAGCGCTTCATCCTTCAGGCCTCGATCCGCCAGGGCAATTTCCGCGGCATGGGGCAGACCGTGTCGGCCTCGGTCGACTATTCGAGCTATTCGAAGTCGGTCGAACTGGGCTTCACCGAGCCGTATCTGTTCAACACCAACATCGCTCTGGGCGGCACGCTGTTCCGCCAGGATTATAACGCGTTCAATTATATCGGCAGCGATCGCAGCACGACCTACAGCCAGGTCGCGACCGGCGGACAGCTCGTCGCCGGTCTGCCGCTCACCGAATATTGGACTTTGTCGGGCCGCTACACGCTGCGCCAGGACAATGTGACGCTCGACAAGTCGTCCTTCTACACCAATGGCGTCTGCGATCCGCTCAAGGCCGGCCGCTATTATTGCGAGGCCGTGGGCAACCGGATCACTTCGCTGGTCGGCGCGTCGCTGATCTATGACAGCCTCAACAGCCGCCTGCGCCCGACGCGCGGCCAGCGCCTCAGCGTCGGCGGCGAGTTCGCCGGCCTGGGCGGTGAAGTGCGGTATCTGCGCGCCCGCGCCGAGGGCAGCAAATATTGGAATGTCGGCAGTGGCTTCATCGGCTCGCTCTCGGCCGAGGGCGGCTATATCCACAGCCTCGAAAAGGCACGTGACGGCGCCGACCCGGTGCGCATCACGGACCGCTTCTATCTTGGCGAGCCGCAGTTCCGCGGCTTCGACATTCGCGGCGTCGGTCCGCGCGTCCAGCGCATCGCCTTCACTGGCGATCCCACGACCGGGACCCAGCTGCTGGTCACCGACAAGGACCAGATCGTTGACGACGCGCTGGGCGGCAAGGCCTATTACCTGACCAAGGCCGAGCTCGAGATCCCGCTTGGCGCCGGTGCGCAGGAGCTTGGGCTGCGTCCGTCGATCTTCGTGATGGCGGGCAGCCTGTTCGGGATCACGCGACCCGGCAAGACGATCGATTTCGAGCAGGCGAAGGACGCCCAAGGCAAACTGCTGTTCAACAAGGACGGCTCGCCGACCCTGCTGCCCAAGCAGCTGCGTGACGGCTCGAACAACCCATTGTTCCTCGTCCCCAACTCGGGTGCGGTGACGCCGTGCGCGGTCGGCTATGGCACGACCACCACGAACTGCGTGGGCACGACGATCAACACGGCGTATACCACCGCACCGTTCTTCGAGCAGTTCGTCGGCGATTCCGCGAAGCCGCGCGTCTCGGTCGGCTTCGGCGTCAACTGGAATTCGCCGTTCGGCCCGCTCCGCATCGACGTAGCCAAGGTGCTGATGCACGAGAAGGGCGACGATACCAAGCTTGTGACATTCAACGTAGGGACCCAGTTCTGATGATTACGAAGAAAGCTCTCCTGGCGGCGATGCTCGCCGCTCCCGCCGCGCTCGCGATCGCTGCGCCCGCCGAGGCGCAGGTCTCGGGCATCGCTTATGCCAACCCGACCAGCGTCGTCGCCGGCTCCAAGGCGTTCGCGGCTGCCAACCAGCAGATCTCGACGACCTACAAGGCTGCATTCGACCAGATGCAGCAGCGCCGCCAGCAGCTCGACACCGAGCTCAAGCCGCTCGTCGCCCAGCTCGACGGCAACAAGGACGGCAAGGTCAGCGAGGAAGAGGCCAAGGCAGCGCAGACCGCCAAGAACCCGGCGATCGAGAAGATCCGCACCGCGCAGGCCAATGCCCAGAACGACATGAGCCGCCTGAGCAATCCTGCCGCGCGCGCCGAGCTGTTCGCGATCGAATCGGTGCTGCGCCAGTATGAAGCGGCGCAGCTTCGCGTCGTGAATGCCCGCAAGATCAGCGTCGTGCTCTCGCCCGAAGTGTTCATGTACGCGCCCGATTCGGCCAATATCAGCCAGGCGATCATTGCCGAGATCGACAAGACCACTCCGACGGTGAGCATCCAGCCGCCGGCGAACTGGCAGCCTTCGCGCGAGACGCTGGCGATCCAGCAGCAGATCGCTCAGGCCGCGCAGATCCAAGCCTATCAGCAGGCGGCTGCACAGCAGCAGGGTGCTGCTGCTCCCGCCGCGGCACCGGCGGCGACCACCACGCAGCCCAAGCCCGCCGAGCCGCGGTGAGCGAGACCGACACCGGCAACGCTTCCATCGGCCCGTTCGATATCAAGCGGGTGATGGCGGCGTTGCCGCATCGCTATCCGATGCTGCTGGTCGATCGCGTCGAGGAACTGGTCATCGACCAGCGCATCGTCGCGATCAAGGCAGTGTCGATGAACGAGGAATTCTTCCAGGGGCATTTCCCCGGGCGTCCGATCATGCCCGGTGTGCTCCAGGTCGAAGCGCTGGCCCAGGCGGCCGGCGTCCTCGCGGTGGAGAGCCTCGGCCTCGCAGGCTCGGGCAAGCTCGTTTATTTCATGTCGATCGATGGCGTGAAGTTCCGCAAGCCGGTCGAGCCGGGCGTGCTGCTGCGGCTCGAGGTCGAGTTCGTCCAGAAGCGGTCGCGCGTCTGCAAGTTCGCCGGCAAGGCCTATCTCGGCGACGACATCGCGACCGAATGCGAATTCACCGCGATGATCGCGGAGCCGCCCGCCGACTGAGTTAAGCGCTTGACCGGGCAGGGGAGGTTGCCTTGGCGGCGCCCCTCTGCTAACCGCGCGCGTCCGCTGCCGGTCGGAAACCGGCGGCATTTCCAAGGAATTGACCGTGAAGACTGACACGCATCCCGATTATCACATGATCAAGGTCCAGATGACCGACGGCACCGTGTTCGAGACTCGCTCGACCTGGGGCAAGGAAGGCGATCTGATGACGCTCGACATCGATCCGCTCGCGCACCCGGCCTGGACCGGCGGCCGCGGCCAGATGCTCGACCAGGGCGGCCAGGTCGCGCGCTTCAACAAGCGCTTCGGCGGCCTCTCGCTCGGCAAGAAGTAAGCGCCGGCCGCGCCGCGGCCCGCTTTCGGCTTTCAAAAAATCCCGGTGTTGCCGGATCGCGTGGGCGGATGCCCCGTGGTCCAGCGATGCCGGGATTTTTGCCGTTCTTAACCGGGCTTTAGCGCCCCCGGCATATTCTCTCTCCGTAGGGACTTCATTCGAGAAAACAGGCGATCCTTGGGGTGCGGCGAGCGCCGGGCGCGGCGGAACGAAGCGAACCGGATTGCATTACAGCCTCGAATAGGTCAGCCTGAGGTAACTTCACGGTTTTTGGGGAAACGGTGATGCGCAATACGCTGATTTCCTGTGCGATCCTTTGCGGATTATCCTGTCCCGCGCTGGCGGGGGAGCGATCCGGAGTCAGCGTCCCTCCGACCGCCGTCGCCGGATTGATCAAGGATCCCGCCAATTTGCGCGCCCCCGCGCCGGCGGCCGACAAGACGCTCCCACAACGCTTCATGCTTCCCGCTGGGAATGCCCGGCTCGAGCGCCTGCCCGAAGTCTCGCTGATCGCCGAGACCAGGCCCACCGGCAGGGTGGCGGTCGTGCGCGATGCCGCGCCCGAAGTCACGGCCCGGGCCGGCGGGCGCTATGCGGTTTACGACATCCTGCGCGAGCAGCCGCGGCCGCGGCACCGCAAGTCGCCGCTCAGCGCCGCCTTCGTCCTGCAGATCGACGGCAATGACGACAGCCCTCCGTTCAGCGTCGGCGGCGGCGGCGTTGCTGCGGCAGTGTGGCAGGCTGTCCCAAAATAACCCCGGGCTGCGCGCCTTAACGTCAAATCGAACGGCGTGAGATCATCACGCAAGCGCGCGGGACATGCGTTCAACCGTCAAATCGCGGAATCCGCTATCGAGATGGCCTGCGCAGAGTTGCTGCGGGCGGCACCGGGGGGCGCTGCCACGCGCGACGAGCGGCCGGTTTTCGATTCCGGGGGGAGGAACGCAGGCGCGCCGCCGAACACGGCGCGCCGGCGTTACGACGGGCAGCGATGCCCATCTCGAAGACCAGAACACCCCCGGAAGCGATTCCGGGGGTGTTTTACTTTCACGATAGGTGGCGAACGCCGCTTACTGGTCGAGGAACGACCGCATCTTCCGCGAGCGGCTCGGATGCTTGAGCTTGCGCAGCGCCTTGGCCTCGATCTGGCGGATGCGTTCGCGCGTCACGCTGAACTGCTGGCCGACTTCCTCGAGCGTGTGATCGGTGTTCATGCCGATGCCGAAGCGCATGCGCAGCACGCGCTCCTCGCGCGGGGTGAGGCTGGCGAGGACGCGGGTGACCGTTTCCTTGAGGTTGGCCTGGATCGCGGCGTCAACCGGGATCACCGCATTCTTGTCCTCGATGAAGTCGCCGAGGTGGCTGTCTTCCTCGTCGCCGATCGGCGTCTCGAGCGAGATCGGCTCCTTGGCGATCTTCATCACCTTGCGCACCTTCTCAAGCGGCATGCTCAGGCGCTCGGCCATCTCCTCGGGCGTGGGCTCGCGGCCCTGCTCGTGGAGGAACTGACGGCTGGTGCGGACCAGCTTGTTGATCGTCTCGATCATGTGGACCGGGATGCGGATCGTCCGCGCCTGGTCGGCGATGCTCCGGGTGATCGCCTGGCGGATCCACCAGGTCGCGTAGGTCGAGAACTTGTAGCCGCGCCGGTACTCGAACTTATCGACCGCCTTCATCAGGCCGATATTGCCCTCCTGGATCAAGTCCAGGAACTGCAGCCCGCGATTGGTGTACTTCTTGGCGATCGAGATCACGAGGCGCAGGTTCGCCTCGACCATTTCCTTCTTGGCGATGCGCGCCTCGCGCTCGCCCTTTTGGACCATGTTGACGATGCGGCGGAACTCGGCGAGCGCCATGCCGGTTGCCTGGCTGATCTCCGAAATCTCGATGCGGATGCGATCGACCGCAGCGGCCTCATTGGCCGCGAATGCCGCCCATTTCTTGTCGAGCTTCTCGACCGTGGCGATGAAATTCTCGTCGAGCTCGTGGTTGACGTAGCGGTCGAGAAAGTCCTTGCGCGGCACCTTGTGGCGCTCGGCGAGGCGCAGCATCTGCCCGCCCAGGGTCGTCAGGCGGCGGTTGAAGCTGTAGAGTTGGTCGACGAGATATTCGATCTTCGCGTTGTGAAACTGGACGCTCTCGACTTCGGCGGTGAGCTCCTCGCGCAGCTTGTGGTACTCGCGTTCCTTCGCCGCGGGCAGCTCGCCGCCGGCCGCCATCGCATCGAGGCGCGCCTGCTGGACCTTGGAGAACTTCTTGTAGACCGAAGTGATGTTGGCGAACTTCTCGAGCGCCTGCGGCTTGAGCGTCTCCTCCATCTGGGCGAGACTGAGGGTATTGTCCTCTTCCTCGTCGTCCGAGATCCGCGGCGCGCGGCGCTCGGTCATCGAGTCCTCGTCCTCCTCCTCGGCGACTTCCTCGGGCTCGTCCTCTTCCTTGAACGACGTGCCGGCAGTCTTTTCGCTGATCTCGCCGGTATCGTCGTCTTCGGCGCCTTCGACCTGCTCGGCCGAGGGACCCTTGGAGAGCATCGCGTCTAGATCGAGGATCTCGCGCAGCTGCATCGTGCCCTCGTTGAGCGCATTCGACCAGCCGATGATCGCATTGAAGGTGATCGGCGACTCGCACAGGCCGAGGATCATCGTGTCGCGGCCGGCCTCGATGCGCTTGGCGATGGCGATCTCGCCTTCGCGGCTGAGCAGCTCCACCGCGCCCATCTCGCGCAGATACATGCGGACGGGATCGTCGGTGCGATCGACCGTCTCCTTCTTCTTCGCGACTTCGAAGGCCGGCTCGTCGCTGCCACCGTCGGTCGCATCGACTTCGTCGGGGGTATCGTCCTCGGCCTCGGCGTCCTCGCCGCCTTCCTCGTTCTCGACGACGTTGATGCCCATGTCGTTGAGCGCGGACATCACGTCCTCGATCTGCTCCGAGGTCATCTGATCCTGCGGCAGCATTTCGTTCAACTGATCGACGGTGATGTAGCCGCGCTTCTTCGCACGGGCGACAAGCTTCTTGAGCGTGCCTTCGTTGAGATCGATCAGCGGTGCGTCACCCACGTCGATCGTGGTGTCTTCGCCGCTGCCGCCGCCATTCGCCTTCGCCATCAATAACCCTCGAAATCCAGATGGCGGCTATTATACGCCGCCCTAATCCTCGAAATCTTCTTCGTCCGCAAGCATCAGATTCGCAAGCCGTGCCTGGAGCTCCTGGCGCCTGCGCGAAAGCGACACTTGCCGCGTGAACGCCTCTTCCGACCCGTCGTTGCTCAGCGCCGCGGTGGCTTCGGCCAATGCCGCGTCCACCGCCGGCTGTGCCACCATCACCGCGATCGCCTCGTTGAGGTCCTCGCGCGCCCTCGCTTCGTCCGCCTGCTTGCGGGTGAACGAGAAAGGAAGCGTGTCGGCCCGCAACAAGTCGCTCGCCACGGAATCAAATCCGGACCGCGCCAATATGGTGAGGACTTTGCCGCTATCAAGCTGCCGGTCCTCGAGCGCGACGTCGATCACCGCTTCGAACAATTTGCCGAGCGCGCCCGAGGCGCTGCGCAGGCTGCCGAGCACCTCCATATGGCGCGCGATCTCCGCGGGATGGCGGATCAGCCCGGCGAGCACGGCGCGCGCGAGGATCGGATCGAGCCCGGCAGCGCCGAGACCGCGTGCGATGGCGGAGGGCGGTGCCTCGGGCGGTTGCCAATTGCCGCGCTTGTCGCGCTTGCCGCGGGCAGGGGCGAGGCCGCGCTGGGTGCGCGTCTCGAAAGTGCGCGGGCCGCGGCCGAAATGCGCGTCGGCGCGCGCGCGGAACTCGGCGAGGTACTCGTGCTTGACGTTCGCGTCGGCGATGCTCTCGGCGAGCGCGCTCAGCCGGCGCTTGAGGCCCGCGCGCTGTTCGGGCGTGTCGAGCGGCTCGGCGGCGAGCTCGCTCTGCCAGAGCCGGTCGACCAGGGGCTGTGGCGCCTTGAGCAGTGCCTCGAACGCCGCCGCGCCCTTGCTGCGCACGAGATCGTCCGGGTCGAGCCCCTCTGGCAGGGTGACGAAGGCGAGGCTGCGGCCCGGCTGGAGCATCGGCAGCGCGCGGTGTGCCGCCCGCAATGCAGCCTTTTGCCCTGCGCTGTCGCCGTCGAAGCAGAGCAGGGGGACTTCGGCCATCCGCCACAGCCGCTCGAGCTGGTGCTCGGTGAGCGCGGTGCCGAGCGGGGCGACCGCTTCCTCGAACCCGGCCTGGGCGAGTGCGATCACGTCCATATAGCCCTCGACCGCTAGGATGCGGCCGGTCTTGCGCGCGGCGGCCTGGGCGCGATCGAGATTGTAGAGCGTGCGCCCCTTGTCGAAGAGCGGAGTCTCGGGCGAGTTCAGATACTTCGGCTCGCCGTCGCCGATGATCCGCCCGCCGAACGCGATCACCCGGCCGCGGACGTCGCGGATCGGGATCATCAGGCGCCCTCGAAAACGGTCGTACGGCTCCTTTTCTTCGACCTGGATGAGCATGCCCGCCTCGACCAGCATCGCGTCGCCATAGGTGGCGAGCGCCTGGCGGAGCTTGCCGCGCGAATCGGGGGCGAAGCCAAGCCCGAAGCTGCGCGCGGTCGCGTCGGTGATGCCGCGGCGCTTGAGCACGCCGCGCGCCTCGGCGCCTTCGATGCCGTTCAGCCGCTCGGTGAACCAGGCCGCGACGTCGGCCATCACCTCGTGCAGCCCCTTGGCGCGCTCGGCCTTTTCGGCGGCGTGGCGATCCTGCGCGGGCATCTCCATGCCGGCGGCCTGGGCAAGCTCCTTGACCGCGTCGATGAACGGCAGCCCGCGCTGATCGGTCATCCATCGGATCGCATCGCCGTGCGCCGAGCAGCCGAAGCAATGGTAGAAGCCCTTGTCGTCGTTGACGTAGAAGCTCGGGGTCTTCTCGCTGTGGAACGGGCAGCAGGCGCGGAACTCGCGGCCGGCCTTCTGGAGCTTCACCGTCTTGGCGATGAGGCCCGAGAGCAGGGTGCGGGCGCGGAGCTCGTCGAGGAATTGGGGAGTGAGGCTCAAGACTCGTTGTCCTTCGGGCCAGCCCCTCCCCCGACCCCTCCCGCTGCGCGGAAGGGGAGCGATGAAATCAAGGGCTCACCAAGTGCGCTCCCCTTCCGCTTGCGGGAGTGGCTGGGGGAGGGGAGTGAAGCGAGCACGCGCTCGATCTCGACTACTACGCCATCCAGATTGGCCAGCACATCGTTGTTCCAGAAGCGCAGCACGCGATAGCCTTTTGATTCGATGTAGCATGTGCGTCGCGCGTCTTCGATGGAGTCCGCGTGCTGGCCGCCGTCCACTTCGATGACAAGCTTGCGGCTCCGTGACACGAAGTCACAGATATAGGGCTTGATGCGCACCTGACGATTGAAGCGGACGCCCGCCACGCCGCGTGCGCTCAACGCCTCCCAGAGCCGCTGCTCGGCAAGGGTCGGATTGTTTCTCAGCTGTCGGGCGCGATTGGCGTCTTCCATGACTTCCCCTCCGCCGGTCATGCCCTCCCCCGACTCCTCCCGCAAGCGGAAGGGGAGCGATTGTGGCGAGCGTTTCCAAATGCGTTCCCCTTCCGCTTGCGGGAGGGGTTAGGGGAGGGGATGATCGATCCCCGCCCTTCTCAGCTCAGCGCCGCCTTCACCGCCGCGCTCGCCTTGCTCATGTCGAGCGTGGTCGCGTGGCGCGCCTTCAATTCGGCCATCACGCGGCCCATGTCCTTCATGCCGTTCGCGCCGAGCTCGGCCTTGATCGCCTCGATCGCCGCGGCGGTCTCGGCCTCGCTCATCTGCTGGGGCAGGAAACGCTCGATCACCGCGACCTCGGCCGCCTCGGCGTCGGCGAGCTCCTGGCGGCCGCCCTTGGCGTACATCTCGATCGATTCGCGGCGCTGCTTGACCATCTTCTGGAGCACTTCGACCACCAAGGCATCGTCGTCGGCCGGCGCCGCGCCGGTGCGCGCCTCGATGTCGCGATTCTTGATCGCCGCCTGGATCAGGCTGATCGCGCCGCGCGCTTCCTTGTCGCCGGCCTTCATTGCAGCGATCTGCGCGGCCTTGATATCGTCGCGAATCATGGTCTCTCTCGATAATCGGAAAGCGATCAGCCCTAGCCGAAACCGGCCGGTCCGTGAACCGGTTGACGCGGGGCGGGGAGGGGTCTAGCCGCCACCACTTAGCGACATCGCAGCAACCTCTATTGGAGCGCCACCCTTACATGGCCGAAGCCAAACCCATATCCGTGCCCGCAGGAGCCACTGGCGTATTGGTGCTCGCCAATGGCGACGTGATCTGGGGAAGGGGATTCGGTGCCGAGGGGCAGGCGGTCGGCGAGGTCTGCTTCCACACCGCGATGACCGGCTATCAGGAGATCATGACCGATCCGTCGTTCGCGGGCCAGATCATCAACTTCACCTTCCCTCACATTGGAAATGTCGGCGCCAATCCCGATGACGTCGAGGCCGACGAGCCGCATGCATTGGGGATGATCGTCCGCGAGGACGTCACCGAGCCGAGCAACTTCCGCAGCACCGAGCATCTCGACCCGTGGATGAAGAAGCACGCCCGGATCGGGCTGTCGGGGATCGACACCCGCGCGCTGACCCGCCGGATCCGTACCGGCGGCGCGCCCAACGGGGTGATCGCGCATTCGGCGAGCGGCGAGTTCGACGTGCCGCTGCTGCTCGAAATGGCGCGGGCCTGGCCCGGGCTTGAGGGGATGGACCTGGCGATCTCGGTCTCCACCGAGACGCATTATGGCTGGGAAGGCGGCGTCTGGCGCCTGGGGTTCGGCTATGGGGATAGCACGTTCCCCTCCCGCTTACGGGAGGGGCTAGGGGAGGGAAAGGTGTCTCACCGAGTACCGTCCCCTGCGGCCAGCCCCTC